>JAZDPM010000265.1:0-2849 GCA_043797725.1 Chloroflexota bacterium | reverse complement strand
GCGTCCTTCGTGATGTCGACGTGGACCGGCCCGGGCCGCCCGGTCCGGGCGATGTAGAAGGCCTCGGCAAGGACGCGGGGCAGGTCGTCGGCGTCCCGGACCAGGTAGTTGTGCTTGGTCATGGGCAGGGTGATGCCGGTGATGTCGATCTCCTGGAAGGCGTCCTTGCCAAGGAGGGCGGCCGGCACGTTGCCGGTGATCGCGACCATCGGGATCGAGTCGAGCTGGGCGTTGGCGATCCCGGTGACCAGGTTCGTGGCCGCCGGGCCCGAGGTGCCCAGGCAGACGCCCACCTTGCCGGTGGCCCGGGCGTAGCCGTCGGCGGCATGGGCGGCGCCCTGTTCGTGGCGGACGAGGACGTGGCGCAGCTCGGGGTGGTCGCCAAGGACGTCGTAGAGCGGCAGGATGACTCCGCCCGGGTAGCCGAACAGCACCTCGACTCCCTGCCGGAGGATCGCTTCCACGAGGACGTCGGCGCCGATCCGGGCCCGCTTCTCGCGCCGCTCGGAGGCCTCCCGGCGGGACCGGTTGCCTTCGTGGAGCATCTCGCGGCGGGCCTTCTCAACCGCCTCGGCGGCCGCCGTTCCGGCACCCGGCACGTGGCTGCGCCGCGGGACCCCACCCGAGGCCGGTGGTCTCGGCGCCGGCGCCGCCGCGTCCGCGGGACCCGCGGCCCCGTCGCCCTTCGTCATCGCCATCGGTGTGCCTGACCTCCCTGGACCGTGCCGTCGGTGCCTCGTCGGCCCCCGGCGAACCCGCCACTCATGAAGAAGCCCCCGCCGGTCTCCCGGCGAGGGCCTGTTGGTTCCGTTCGTTCGTTGCGCCTAGCGCTCCGTCCGAGGTCCTCCAGACTCCCGCCGGGAGCCGCCAATAAGGCCCAGAAGGCCGAGAAGAGAGAGGAGAATGGACCGCAGGGATACGGGAGCAGCGTCGGGCCTGGGCTCGAGCTCGTCGAGCGGCACGTTCACGCGGCGGCCATCGCTCGTCATGACGACGGCGACGGGGCGGCGGTCCTGGCCGTTGAACAAGCCCATGGTGCCTGGCGGCTCCCTGCGCGGCTCGCCGCGGGCGCGGCGAGTGGCCCGGAGTGTAGCAGGGATCGGGGTCGCGTCAACGACGCGAGGGGCGGATGTGAACGGCCAGCGATTCTGTCACCCATAGGCGGCCAGCGACTTTGTCACCCTCACCGCCATGGAGAGGGAGACGGGCGCGAGGGGTCGAGGTCAGCCCTTGGCGGCAGCTTCCTTCGTCGCCTTCGCCCAGTCCGCCTTGAAGAGCTCGATGCCCCGGTCCGTCAGCGGGTGGTGGATCATCTGCCGGAGGACCTTGAAGGGGATCGTGGCGATATGAGCGCCCGCGAGGGCGGCGTCGGTCACGTGGCGGGGGTGGCGCACGGAGGCCGTGATGATCTCGGCGTCGTACTCGTGGAGGTTGATGATGTCCGCCAGCTCGCGGATCACCGTCATCCCGTCCTCGTTGACGTCGTCGAGGCGGCCCACGAAGGGCGACAGGAGCGACGCCCCGGCCTTGGCGGCGAGCAGCCCCTGGTTCGCCGAGAAGAGCAGCGTGCAGTTCGTCTTGATCCCCTCGTCGGCGAGCCGGCTGATCGCCTCCAGGCCGTTCTCCGACATGGCGATCTTCACCACGATGTTCGGAGCGAGGGCGGCGAAGTGACGGCCCTCGGTGAGCATCCCGTCGACGTCGTCGGCGATCGCCTCGGCGCTGACCGGGCCGGAGGTGAGCTTGCAGATCTGGCGCAGGACGTCGTCGTAGGAGCCGCCCACCTTCGCGTAGAGGCTGGGGTTCGTGGTGACGCCGTCGATGACGCCCCAGCGGACGCCGGTGCGGATCTCGTCGAGGTCGGCGGTGTCGAGGAAGAGCTTCATGGGGCGGCTCCTGGTAGGCACGGAAGGCGAGGCGATTGTACCCGGCGACCGTTGGTCGTCCTCACGGGCGGTCGGCGAGCCCTCGGACGAGCGGGACGACTGCGCGGGCCGTGCTGGCCGCCGCGACGGTGCCGGACCGGTGACCGAGGTGGGCTACGCCTTCGGCTCGAGCGAGGCGACGGAGGGCACCGGTCGGGGCGTCGCGTCCGCCGGTCGGGGCGTCGCGTCCGCCGGTCGGGGCGTCGCGTCTGCCGGTCGGGGCGTCGCGTCCGCCGGTCGGGGCGTCGCGTCCACCGGCCTCGCCCGGCTGCCCCGTACCCGCAGCACGGGCTGGCGGCCGTCGCGCAGCGCCACCGCCGTCGCCACGAAGCCGTCGAAGAGCGGGTGCGGCCGCTCGGGCCGGCTCTTGAACTCGGGGTGGAACTGGCTGGCCACGAACCAGGGATGGTCACGCAGCTCCACGATCTCCACGAGGCGTCCGTCCGGCGACTGGCCGGACAGGATCATCCCCGCGCCCTCGAGCATCGTCCGGTAGCGGTTATTCACCTCGAAGCGGTGGCGATGCCGCTCGTAGACGACCTCGTCGCCGTAGACGGCGTGGGCCTTCGAGCCCGGCGCCAGGCGTGCCGGGTAGAGCCCCAGGCGCATGGTGCCGCCCTTCTCCTCGAGCTCGCGCTGATCCGGCATGAAATCGATCACGGGATGCTCGGTGAACATGTCGAACTCGGTCGAGTTGACGTCCCGCGAGCCGGTCGCCTGGCGGGCGAGATCGATGACCGCGCACTGGAGCCCCAGGCAGAGGCCCAGGTAGGGCACGCGGCGGTCGCGGGCCCAGCGGGCGGCCAGGACCTTGCCCTCGATCCCGCGGTGGCCGAAGCCGCCGGGGACCAGGACGCCGGCGGCGCCGCCGAGCTCGCGCTCCACGTTCTCCTGGGTCAGCGTCTCCGAGCTGACCCAGCGGAC
>JAZDPM010000247.1:0-3263 GCA_043797725.1 Chloroflexota bacterium | reverse complement strand
CTTCACGTGGCTCGAAGGCCTCCGGATCGCGACCCCGGCTCGCGCCATCCGCGATGCCATCGCCACCCACGTGGGCCAGCAGTTCATCGACCAGGCGATCGAGACGGGCCGACAACACGGTGTGCTGACGCAGCGCGATCTGCGGCAGATCGAGATTGCCCAGTTGCGCCAGCGACTCACGACCCTTGAGCGCCTGGAGCAACAGGCCTGATGCCGATGTGACCGAGGCCACGGCCGCTGTCGAGGCGATGGTCGCGAGGATCTCGAAGGCGACCCCGGAGGCCTGAGCGGAGTTGAACCCGGCGAGCCGTAGGCTGAAGACATGAGCGAACAGACTGCTATTCGGGAGTCGGGCGGCGAGGTCGTCGTCTACGAATCTCCCGATGGCGATGTCCATGTCGAGGTGCTGGTCGGAGAGGACACCGTCTGGCTGACCCAGAGGCAGATGGCGGACCTGTTCGACACGGGCTCCCGCAACGTCGGCATCCACATCCAGAACGCCTACGGCGAGGGCGAGCTGGAGGAGGGGGCAACTGCGAAGGATTCCTTCGTAGTTCGATCCGAGGGCGGTCGGCAGGTCCGTCGGCGCGTCCAGCACTACAACCTCGACGTGATCATCTCGGTCGGCTACCGGATCAAGTCCAAGCGCGGGACCCAGTTCCGCATCTGGGCGACCAACACCCTCCGGGATCACCTGATCCGGGGCTACACCCTCAACGAGAAGCGTCTCCGGGACCGGGGGGTCGAGATCGAACAGGCCGTCGCCCTGCTCTCTTCCACCCTGCGGAACCAGCAGCTCATCACCGATCAGGGCCAGGCCATCCTCGAGGTCGTCCAGCGCTACGCACGGTCGTGGCGGATGCTCCGCGCCTATGACGAGGACCTGCTTTCGTCCGCCCCCGACCAGACCTCTGCACCGCTCGCGTCGCTCGACATCGCCGCGGCGCGGGAGACAATCCGCACCCTCCGCGACGACATGGTCGCACGCGGCGAGGATCCCGGACTCTTCGGTCAGCAGCGCGGCGACGCCCTCGAGTCGGTCCTGCTCAACATCGAGCAAACATGGGGCGGCGAACCGCTCTATCCGACGATCGAGTCGCGGGCCGCGCACTTGCTCTACTTCGTGATCAAGGACCACCCGCTCTCGGATGGCAACAAGCGGACCGGCTCCCTGCTCTTCCTCGACTACCTGCGCCGGAACAACGCGCTGCTCGGGTCGAACGGTCAGCCGCGGTTCTCGGACACTGCGCTCGTCGCGCTCGCCCTGCTCGTCGCCGAGAGCGGGGCTTCGCACAAGGATCTGGTGATCCGTCTGGTCCTCAACCTGCTGGCTGAGGATCGCCCGTAGACGCGGCTCTCGTCAGCCCGGTCTTCCGCCCATTCGGTCTGGGTGTTCCCGGCGAGACGGGCAGACCCAGGATCTCGTCGTAGGTCGTCGGCTCGCGGTGGGTCCCGAGGCCGAGCAGCGTCTGTGTAGAAGGCTGTCCCGGCGGGGGGCCGGGGCCGCGGGGCGGCCCGCTCGGCGGGCATCGCCCGCGAGTGTGGAGGGTGTCCGGGCGGGGAGCCGTCCGGCGATGGCTCTGGCCCCGCGTCCGGGTCATTGCCCCAGGGTCGATGATTCGTGCGTCCGGCGTCCCGGCGAGCGTCCCGGCTGGATCGCCCCGGGGCGAGCTGGGCCGTGCTCACGCGGCGCCCTCGGCCCCATCCGGTTGGCGATCGAACGGCCCCGCGGATGCAACTACGGAGCTCGACAGCAACCCGAACCGCCCGCTCCCGAGCCGAAAGCACGATTCATTGACCGAGAGGGGTAAGTGCCAGTACGTGCGGGCCGGGCCGGGCTGCATTCTCAACCTCGGAGTGTCAGTAGAGGCGGGCCACCCAGGCACGGCGGGCGGGTAGGTTGTAGGCCAGCTCCGCGAGGAGCGGCTGGAAGCCCGGGTCTCGGCGCCGCAGGGCGAAGCACCGGATCACGAGCCGGTCGAGGTCGAGTTCGGCGCGGACGAGCCGGTGCGGCCAGGTGCGGGCGACCGCATAGCGGCGGCCGAGGATCTCGATCTCGCCCGAGGGTGTCGTGCGGCGCAGGAAGATGACCTGGCCGCGCGTTCCGGACGGCTCGGGGACCGGCGGCCACGGTCGCCTGGGTGGGGCGCCGTCGATCCGCGCGCTTCGGCGGTCACGCAGCGCGGCGACGAAGCGTCCGGACGCGTCCGCGATGTCGTCGGGACCGTGCCCGAACGTGCGGGCGTAGACGCGCCGCTGCCAGTAGCCGTTGAAGCCCTCGATGCCGGCCTGGAAGCCCATCTCGCGCAGGGGTGCGAAGACCGGGGTGACCCCGAGCCGGAGCGCGAGGAGCGGAACCGGGCCCAGGATGTCGGGGCTCCCGTGGCTGCCCTGGAAGCGCGTGTCGTTGTCGAACTGGGCGAAGGCCGGGCGGCCGATCCGGCGCCAGCGCTCCTCGAGCGCTGCACAGGTCTGGCGCGCGGTGATCGAGGGGGTGGGCCAGGCGTCGGGGTCGCCGCCGTGGAGCGAGATCCCGGTCAGGACGTCGAGATGGCCCCGGGCGAACACCTTGAGGTCGATGATCCCGTCGAACTCGTCGAGCTCGGCGTCACCCGCGGCGACCGCCGGCAGGTACCACCCGCGGGGCGGGGCGGGGCGGCGGACCCGGCGCCGACGCTCGAGCAGGCCGAGGCGCTCGATGATCCGGGCGATCGTCCGGACAGACGGGACAGGCCCGTCGTCTTGTGCGAGCAGTGCCCGCCGGATGACGGCCGGCCCGTGGTCGCCGAGGATGCTGTCGCGCAGCGCGACCCGCATCTCCGCGACGAGCTGCTCCACTGCCGGGTCCGTCCGCCGGGTCCGGTGCGGTGCCGTCGGCCGGTCGGCCCAGCCTACCGCGTCGAGCGGCTCCTCGCCAGCTCGGGCCAGCGCGCGTTGCACGGTTCCCCGGCCGACCCCGAACCGGGTGGCGACCTCGCGCTGCGAGTCACCCAGCCGAACCGCCTCGACGATCAGCCGGCGGCGCTGTGCCACCTCCCTCTCGGCCCGCCCCTTGTTGCCATGATCAGGCCCCTCCGGCTCCGTTTTCCGCTCACGGTACGGCCCGCAGGTATTGGCACGTAGCGTCCGTGAACCGGCCCGCACCTACTGGCACTTGCCCCCGAGAGTCAACAACCCTGCTGGCCGGCGCGGAGGTACCGGGAGGTGGCTCGGCCGGGGCGGCGGGGGCGGCCGGGGCGGCGGGGGCGGCGGGGGCGGCCGGG
>JAZDPM010000100.1:0-9741 GCA_043797725.1 Chloroflexota bacterium | reverse complement strand
TCGTCGAGCATGAACTGCTTGCCGCTCCCCCGCTCCTCCGCCGGCGTGCCCAGGAAGACGATCTCCCCGGCGAACGTGTCGCGGAGCGCCGCCAGGGCGATCGCCGCGCCCACGCCCGAGGCCGCCATCGTGTTGTGGCCGCAGCCGTGCCCCAGCCCGGGCAGCGCGTCGTACTCGGCGAGGACGCCGATCCGGGGCCCGTCCGGCCCCTTGCCGCCGCCAAGCCGGCCCCGGACGGCGGTCGCCAGTCGCCCGGCGGGGTGCTCCACCACGAACCCGTGGCGGGCAATCGCCTCTGCACACCAGGCGGCCGCGAGGTGCTCCTCGAAGGCCGGCTCCGGGCTGGCGTGGATCCTGGCCGAGAGCTCGAGAATCTCTGTCCGGGCGGCCTCGACGGCGGCGGCGGCGCGGGCCTTGAGCTCGGGGGCGGCGGGCATGACGGACCTCCGGTGGGTGGCCGGGGCTCAGCGCTCGAAGCTGAGCGTGAACTCGGCGAAGACGACGAGGACGATGATGAAGAGGGCGATGGGAAGGCTGAAGACGCCGAGGACGCGGAGCTCCACGAAGAGACCGACCACGAGCCCGACCCACAGGCCGCGCCTTCCCGCCCGGACCCAGTCGCCGCGGTAGGCGATCCGGCCGTGGCGGGCAAAGACGGCGAGCCAGAAGAGCGGCGTGGCGGCAAGACCGACGGCGGTCCCCATCGAGATGGCGCCAAGGAGGCCGGCGACCGCGTCATCCCGCGGGTCGCGGTTGAGGACGAGCAGGGCCACCACCGCCCACGCGACGACGGCCGCGCCGAGGATGCCGAGGTTCGTCAAACGATCGCGCGTCTCCACTCAGGTCGAGTCTAGCCGCGAGCCGGCCGTGCCGGAGGTCGCACCGGGACGGTCTCGCGGGCTAGGACGTCGATTGCCGCCTCGAGGTCCGCCAGGCCATCCAGGATCACGTCCGGCTCCACGTCGTCGTCGGGCTCGCTGCCGGGGAGCGGCGAATCCACCGGACGAACCCGCAGGTAGGCGGCCCGCCAGCCCGCGCGCTTCGCCCCGACGACGTCGGCCGCCCAGTCGTCGCCGACGTGGAGGATCGCGCCGGGCGCGGGCGCCGGCTGGCCCGGCGCGGCCAGCGCCGCCTCGGCCGCCCGGAAGATGGCGTGGTGCGGCTTGATCGTGCCGACCCGCTCCGAGACGACGATCGCCGCCAGGTGCCCCGTCCAGCCCGCGGCCTCCGCGTAGCGGTCGATCGTGGCGGCGAGGGGCCAGTTGGAGAGGATCCCAAGCCGGTACCGCGGCGCCAGGCGCGCCAGCAGCGCTTCCACCCCCGGATCGGGCGGCAGGCCGGCCACGAAGGCGCGACTGTAGACGTCGATGCCCAGGTCGACCTCGGCGGTCGTCGACCGCCCCGCGGCGCGCGCGTCGTCCCAGCTCTCCCCCGGAGCGGGTGCCGCCATCCCGCGCAGGCGGGCCAGCACCCGTCGCAGGCGGGCGGCCAGGTCGATCTCGCGGAAGCGCGGCACCTCCTCGCGGAACTGGCGCGCCCGCTCCTCGGCCCAGGCCGCCAGGAAGGCTGCGCGATCGACGCCGAACCGGGCAGCCGACGCATCAGCAAGCGCGCTGACCACGGCCTCCAGCGCCGTGCGGTCGACCGGCACGAGCGTGTTCCCGAAATCGAAGGTGAGGGCCGCCAGGGGCGGCCGAGGCTCTCCGGCGCTCACCGGGCAACGCTCGCCGGACAGACCTCGCGAAAGGCGCACCAGGAACAGGCCAGGTACGCCGGCGTCGCCTCGAACCGGCGGGCCCGGATTCCCGCCGCGGCTGTGCGAATGTCGGCGACCCCCTTCTCCACCCGCGCGGCATCGACGTCGGCCATGCCGACGAGGCCCGACTCGAGGAACTGGAGGGCAACGGCGTCGGGCAGGCGGCCCGTCTGGGCCTGCCAGGCCATGGCGTAGATGGTGAGCTGGAGCGACTCCTTCGCCCGTTCGCGGGCCCGCCCGGGATCACGGACGTCGGAGCTCTTGTAGTCGGTGATGACGACCCGCTCCGGCAGCAGGGGCAGGACGTGCTCCACGACGTCCGCGCCGGCGAACGGCGGATCGGGCAGGGCGAGGGGCGTCCGGCCCTCCTCCAGCGGGATGATGTCGATGCGATCCATCCGTCCCCGGACCCGGTCGCCGTCGAGAGTGAACGCGAACTCCCGCTCCACGTAGGCGGGCACGACGGCGCCGGGCGCCAGCTGCTCTGCCCGGAAGCGGCGCAGGGCCGCCCGTCCCGCCTCCAGGCGCGCCTCCTCGTGCTCACGGGAGACGAAGCCCTCGTTCGACCAGGCCGCCTCGAACGCGGCGATGAGCCCTTCGTCCGTCATCACGTCCCCGCGGGCGTGGCGGCGGTGGAACTCCTGCACGGCGACGTGGAGCGCTGCGCCGTAGACGATCGCGTGGTGGGGGGCGATCGGGACCCGCAGCACGTGGCCGTAGCGGTACTTGAGCGGGCAGGTCAGGTAGGCGTCGACCTGGTAGAAGGACAGGACGAGGGGCTCGCGGGTCTCGCCCGCCGAGGCGCCGGCCGGCCGTTCCGCCGCGGCCGGCCGCTCCGCCGCGGATGCCTCGAACGCGGTGAGCCGCTCGACGGGGCTGGACACGCGGACCGGCGGCGTCGTCCCCGCCGGCAGGTCGAGCGCCTCCAGGACGAAGGGGGAGACGCGCCGGGTCCGCTTGCCGCCGTAGTCCAGCGCGTGCGTGAGCACGAGCTCGTCCCGGGCCCGGGTCATCCCCACGTAGAAGAGCCGCCGCTCCTCCTGCACGTGGGCGTCGCCGCTGGGGAAGACGCCCCGCAGGAGCGCGTCGGGGACGGCCAGCTGCTCGCGCCGCCCGCGGGCGGGGAAGCGGCCGTCCACGAGGCCCACGAGGAAGACGACCGGCCATTCCAGCCCCTTGGCCTTGTGGAGGGTCGCCACGACGACGGCGTCCGCGTCGGGGTCCAGGTCCGCGGTCGCCGGGTCGTCCCCGGCATCGATGAGGGTCTGCAGGTGGGGCGCCAGGAAGACGGCCCGGTCGTCGGCGAGCAGGTCCGACTGGGCCCGGATGATCTCGAAGAAGCGGGCGATGTTGGAGAGCGCCTCCTCGGCGGCCACCGTCTCCGTCCCCATGAGCCGGGCAAGTGAACCCGAAGACCGGAGGAAGTCGTATAGGACTTCGCCAGCCGGGCGCCGGTAGCCCAGCTCGCAGTAGCGACGCAGGTCGGCAACGAGCCGCGCCAGCGACGTCCGGGTCTCGGGACGGAGGCGGAGGAGGCCCGGCTGGCCGTCAACCTCGCCGAGCGTCTCCCACAGGGAGCGGTTGGTCCGGCGCGCCCGGCTGGCCAGCGCCGAGAGGTCGTCGCCCCCGAGGCCGTAGATGTCGGAGGCGGCCAGGCCGTAGAGGTCGACGGAGCCGCCCGGGTCGCCCACCGCCCGCAGGAAGGAGAGGAGGACGCGGATCTCCGGGCGGGCGTAGAGACCGGAGATGCCCGAGAAGCGCCAGGGGACCCCGGCGAGATTGAGGCTGCGCAGGACGGCGTCCGCGTCGGCGTTGGCCCGGACCAGGATCGCGTGGTCACGCGGCGGCGCCCCGGCCGCGATCCGCGTCGCGATCTCGGCGGCCACCCAGTCGGCCTCCTCGGAGCCGGTCGGGAAGGCCAGGTGGCGGACCGGCGGGGCTGGCGGCGCACCGCGCCGGCCGGATGCACGCCGCTGGGCGACCAGCCGCTTGGTGATCCCCTGCTGGACCTCCAGCCGATCCGGGTCGTTGAAGCGGACCAAGCGGTAGGCAGCGTCGAGGATGGGGACCCGCGAGCGGTAGTTGCGGCGGAGGACGATCGTCCGCGCGCGTCGAAAGCGAGCGAGGAAGTCGACGATCGCCCCGGTCGCCGCACCCCGGAAGCGGTAGATCGACTGGTCGTCGTCGCCGACCACGGCGATGTTGCGGCGAGGCTCGGCCACCAGCGCGACGAGCTCGGCCTGGGCCCGGTTCACGTCCTGGAACTCGTCCACGAGCACGTACCGGAAGCGGGCCTGCAGCTCCGCCCGGGCGGCCGGGTGCTCGCGCAGGAGGCGCAGGGCCAGGGCCACCTGGTCCCCGAAGTCGATCGCCCCGGCCTCGCCGAGCAGCTCCTGGTAGCGGGCATACGCACCGGCGAGCTCCGCCTGGCGGCGGGCGGTCTCCCGGAGGGCCTCCCGGGCCGGGTCGTCCCCGGCGGCGGCCTCCGCGGCGGTGGCAAGACCGGCGGCGTGGGCGGCGAAGGCGGCCGGCGAGACGTCCTCGTCCTTGAGGCGCGAGAAGAGCGTTGCGAGGGCGTCGAGGAACCTGGTGGGGTTCCCGAGCGGGCGGTACTCGTCGAGGTCGAGGCGGAAGAGCCGCTCGGCCAGGAAGATGACCGTCTCGGGGCGCGACAGGACACGCGGCTCGGAGGGGAGGCCAAGCTCCAGCGCGTGCTCGCGGATCACCCGGTCGCCGAAGGCGTGAAACGTCGAGATGACGGTGTCCGTGTAGCCGTACGGGACGAGCCGATCGACCCGGGCCTGCATCTCCTCGGCGGCCTTGTCAGTGAAGGTGAGGGCCAGGATCTCGGAGGGCCTGGCCCGCCGGGTGGCGATCAGCCAGGCGATCCGCCGGGTCACGACCTGCGTCTTCCCGGTGCCCGCGCCGGCCACCACGAGGAGGGGGCCCTCGCCGTGGGTGACGGCGCGCTTCTGCTCGCGGTTGAGCCCGGCGAGCAGGGCCTCGACGCCGGCCGGCACGGCGGTTCCCGTCCCGGCCACCCGGCGAGGGCCGTGGACCGCGACCTGGTCGCCCCAGACGGGGATCTGCTCGAGCTCCGCCGGTTCCCCGCGCCGCCCGCGTCCTCTCCCCGCCCGCGTCATCGCGGCGGGTGTCCGCTCAGCGCCCGTGGGCGCGCGCGGTCGCCAACCGGATCGCCTCGGCCTCCTCGTCGGAGAGGGCACCCTCGGCGACGCCTGCCTGCACGGCCCTGGCGTAGAGGCGAGACTGCTGGCGCGCGTGGAGGCTGTTGACAACCACGCCGTTGCCCGCCGGGTCGAGCAGGGCGAGCACGAAGCTCTGGTTCCCGCCGGTGTCCTCGAAGGTGTTGAAGCGGACGAAGCCGACGCCCTGGACGGAGCGTCCCGCCTGCGTCTCGAGCACCACGGCGTGGGCGTCGAGCTCGTCCTGGCGCCGCGCGACGGCGACCACCTTGGCGAGATGGGCATCCAGCACGCCGGCGAGGCTGCGACCGTCCTCGCCGCGGGTCAGCGCCTCCAGCCGCGCCTCCAGCCGCCGGCCGCGGCGGGCCAGCAGCACGAGAGCGAGCGCGAGCACCGCGAGCGCGATCACGAGCACGCCAATGAAGAAGGCTGCGTTCTGGGTCACGAGCGCGTTGAGGTCGCTCACGGGGTCCTCCGCTGGGGTGCCCCGAGTCTAGCAGGGCCCGCTCACTGGGAACTTCACGGCGGGCTGTACCTGGCGTCGGCCCGGCGGGTGGCCCCATGGCACTGGCGACCGTGCCCTGGGCGCCATGATTCCTGCTCCACACGGTCGCAAGCGCGGTCTCGGGACGCGGATCGTGCGCCGCGCGCAACGAACGGCCATCGAGCGGCCGGAGTCGCGGGGTCGATGCAGGAGTGATGGCGCGGCGCGCAACGATGGCGGCCTGCGTCCGCCGGATGGGCACGATCCCCCTCGCCGGGCACCTCCGCCGGACCCCCGTCCCGTCGATGGCGTATCCTTCCGCGCGGCGGCCCGTTCCCCGGGCCGCCACGCGATCGCTCCCGTCCCACAGCAGGAGACCATCCCACCCATGGCGAAGCGGCAGCGCGGCGGCGCACGACCCGGCCAGCGTGCCCCCCTCCAGCGCGGCAGCCCGTCCGCCCCCCAGCCGGCGGCCGGGCCGGCCCCCGCCACCCGTCCCGGCGGGCTCAGCGTCGACGAGCTGGACCGCGCGGCAGAGCTCGAGGCGGCGATCGTCGCCGAGGAGCGCGCAGCGGTCTCGTCCCTCGCCCGCGGCCGCGATCGTCGGCGGGTAGGGGCCGACGCGATGCCGGCGTCACGGAGCCGGGCGGTGGGTTCGCTCGCCGTAGTCGCCGAGGAGGAGTACCGCTACGTCGTGCGCGACCTGCGGCGCATCGCGGTCGTCTTCGCGGGCATCTTCGGCCTCCTGCTGGTCAGCTGGTTCCTGATCGTCGTTCTCGGCGTCGTCAAGATCTGACCCGCCGCGCCCGCTCGCGGTCCCGGACAGGGCCTACTCCCCGGCGCCGTCGGGCCGGTCCAGGAACCGGCGTCCTTCCAGCCCCCGCGGCATGTAGCGCTGGCCGGTCGCTCCCTTCGCGTCGTCGTGGGGGTTGCGGTACGTCTTCGCCGCCGGCCGCAGGTGCGGTGGCACCGGCCGCGTCCCCTCGGCTCGCACCGCCTCCCGGGCCGCGAAGAACGCCCGTCCCGCCGTGGCGTCCTTGGGCGCCCGGGCCAGGAAGACGGTGGCCTGGGCCAGCGCGTAGAGACCCTCGTCGTTCGTCTCGGCCCCGATCTTCTCCACCGCCTCCAGCGCGGCGAGGGCCAGCGGCAGCGCGCCGGGCTCGCCCATGCCGACGTCCTCGCTCGCGCTCACCACCAGGCGCCGGGCCATGTAGCGCGGATCCTCCCCGGCCTCCAGGGCGGTCGCCAGCCAGTAGAGGGCGGCGTCGGGGTCGCTCCCCCGGATGCTCTTGATGAAGGCGCTGACGACGCCGGAGCGGTCGTAGTCCAGCGTCGCCGACTGCGCGGCCCGGGCAACATCCGCGGGCTCGAGCGCGGTCCGCCCATCGGCGCCGGCCATCGCGACCGCGGCCTCGAGGATCCCCAGCAGGCGTCGCGCGTCGCCCGAGGCGTAGCCGATGAGCTGTCGGAAGGCGACCTCGTCGAGGGTCACCCGCGAGCCCAGCCCGCGCTCCACGTCGCCGAGGGCGCGCCGGGCGATCTCGCGCAGCTCTGCCTCTCCCAGCGGCTCCAAACGGAAGACGCGCAGCCGTGACAGGAGGGGCCGGGTGATCCCCCCGCCGAACGGAGATTCGGTGGTCGCGCCGACGAGGACGATCGTGCCCGCCTCGACGTGGGGCAGCAGGGCGTCCTGCTGGGCCTTCGAGTAGCGGTGCACCTCGTCGAGGAAGACGACCGTCGTGGCGCCCCGGAAGGCGGCTTCGTTGCGCGCCGCGCCGACGACCTCGCGCAAGGCCGCGACCCCGTCCATCGTCGTGTTGAGCGCCTCGAAGCGCGCGCCGACCGCCAGCGCGAGGAGCCGTCCGATCGTCGTCTTGCCCGACCCGGGCGGCCCCCACAGGAGCATCGAGGGCAGGCGGCCGCCCTCCACCAGCCGGCGCAGCGGGGCTCCGGGGCCCAGCAGATGGGCCTGTCCCACCACGTCGTCGAGAACGGCCGGGCGCATCCGCGCGGCGAGGGGCGTCAGCTCGGCCGGGGGCGCGAAGAGCGGATCGGGGGCCCGGCCGGCCGGGCGTCGCGGAGGCACCCCGCGATGGTACGCGGGGCACGACCCGGCGTCGCGGCCGGCCTACGGCTCGAGGTCGAGGAGACGCTCCCCGCGCGGGCCCCGCGGCATGAGCACAGCGAGCGGCCGGCGATCGAAGGTCGCCACCCGGCGGACGCCGAGGCGCTCGGCAGCAGCGACGAGCAGGGCGTCCGAGAGCCGCGGCCGGTGCTCGGCGGCAGCGCGCAGCAGGGCGGCGGCCCGCTCGAGGTCGTCGTCCGTCGGGGCAACCACGCGCACGGCCCCCGACGTGCACGAAGCCAGCAGGGCGAGGGTGGCCGCCAGGCCGAGCTCACGCTGGAGGATGTGGTCGGCCTCGGCCAGCGTCAACGCACCGACGAGGAGGGGCTCGTCCACCCGGGCGAACCAGGCGCGGGCCGCCGCGTGGTTGAGGTCGGCGGTGTCGGCTGCGGCCAGGATGGCCGACGCGTCGACCAGGACGGCCATTGCCCGCCCCTAGCCCGTCCCGCCGGCTCGCCCGCGGGTCCCGAGCTCACGGGCCGCGATGCGCCGGGCGTCCAGCGAGAGCCGGCCGTGGGTGCTCTGGCCGATCCCCACGAAGGGGAGGTCCGGCGGAGTGGCGTGCACCTCGAGATATGCCTCCAGGGCGGCCGCGATCACGGCCGTCTTGGTCGTGCGCGCCCGCCGGGCGTGGCGGTCCAGTCGGTCAAGCAGGTCGGGGTCGGCCAGTATGGTGGTGCGCTTGAGGTGCATATGTTGTCATATATACCACGTTGGACGATGGGTCGGAGACTCCCCTACCCTTCCCGGACCCGACCGAGCACCCGAGAGCACCACCACCACCGCAGGAGGCCGAACCCGTGCCCCGCTTCCAGCAGAACCTCCGGATCCCCGGCCCGACCCCCCTCCCGCCGACCGTCATGGCCGCCGGTGGGCGCCAGATGATCAACCACCGCGGCCCCGAGTTCGCCTCGCTCATGGAGCGGATCGTCCGCCGGATGCGGCCGTTCTTCGGCACCGAGGCCGACCTCCTCGTCCTCACTGCCGCCGGGTCCGGCGCCCTGGAAGCGGCCGTCGTGAACGTCCTGTCGCCCGGCGACCGGGTGCTCGCCGTCACGGTCGGCGCGTTCGGCGACCGTTTCGCGAAGGTGGCCGAGGTGTACGGGGCCGATGTCCGCCGCCTCGAGGTCGAGTGGGGGCAGGCGGCTGCTCCGGCAGCGGTCCGGGCAGCCCTGCTGCAGGAGCGCGACGTGAAGGCCGTGCTCCTAACCCACAACGAGACCTCGACCGGGGTGACGAACCCGATCCCCGAGCTGGCCGCCGCGGTCCGCGAGGTCGCCCCGGACGCCCTCATCCTCGTCGACGCGATCAGCGCCCTGGGCGCCGTCCCCTTCGCGATGGACGCCTGGGGCCTCGACCTCGTCGTCACCGGCTCGCAGAAGGCCTGGATGTCCGCCCCGGGGATGGCCTTCGCGGCCGTCGCCGAGCGAGCGTGGGCAGCGATGGAGACGGCGCGCATGCCCCGCTTCTACTTCGACCTGCGGCGGGCCCGCGACAGCGCGCTCACCGGCCAGACCCCCTGGACGCCCGCCGTGGCCGTGATGTACCAGGTCGACGAAGGCCTCCGCCTCATGGAGGAGGAGACGCCGGCCGGGGTCTTCGCGCGCCACGCCGCCTGCGCGGCGGCCACCCGGGCCGGTCTGTCGGCCCTCGGCTTCGCCCTTCTCGCCGACCCGGCCCACGCCTCCCAGACGGTCACCGCCGCCTGGATTCCGGACGATCTCGACTGGAAGGCCTTCACCGGCGAGGTCAAGCGGCGCGGCCTCGTCCTGGCCGGCGGCCAGGGGAAGCTGAAGGGCAGGATCTTCCGGGTCGGCCATCTCGGGTCCGTCGAGATCGAGGAGATCCTCGGGGCGATCGCCGTGATGGAGGAGGCGTCCCTCCGGGTCGGACGGACGATTGAACCCGGCGCGGCCGTCGCTGCCGCCCAGCGGGCCGCCCTGGCGGTCCTCGAGACGCCCGGCCCGGGCGTGGCCATTGCGGCCGGGACGCCGGCATGAAGATCCTCGTCGCCGAGGCGCTGGCCCAGTCGGGCGTCGAGCTCATGCGCCGCCATCACGAGGTCGACGAGCGGGTCGGCCTCTCCGCCGCGGAGTACCGGGCGATCCTGCCCGAGTACGACGCGCTGCTCGTGCGCAGCCAGGTCAAGGTCGACGCGGCCATGATCGCCGCC
>JAZDPM010000207.1:0-2633 GCA_043797725.1 Chloroflexota bacterium | reverse complement strand
CGGGTACGAGCTCGTCGGGACGACGGCCGAGACCACGCTCGTCGACAGAACGGTGCGCAACGGCACGCGCGCCCACTACGTCGTGGTCGCGCGCGATCAAGTCGGCAACGCGGGCCCCCGCTCGGCGGAGGCCGCCGCCCTTCCCCGGCTCACGATCGCCGACGCGCGCCTGGAAGGCCCGGCCGAGGTCGGCCAGCCCCTCTCCGCGGTCGAGGCCGGGACGCCGATCTACGCGCTCGTCCGGGTCGACGACACTACGGCCGCGGCCGGCCCGAGCGTCGGGATCCGGGCCCAGCTGGGCGTCGGGGGGGCCCGCGGCCAGGTCCCCGCGGACGACTACGCGTGGTCGGAGATGACCTTCGCCGGTGACGTCGACGGCGCCGATCGCCTCGTGGGAGCGGTTCGGCCCGAGGAGCTGGGCGACTTCAACGTCGCCCTCCGCGTCTCCACGGACGACGGCGCCACGTGGGCCTATGCGGATCGCGGCGGGATCGTCACGGCCGGGGACGTGCCGTGGGGCTACCGGCCCGACCAGGCGGTGACCCTCGCTGCAGTGGCCCCGGCCGACACGGATCCGCCTGCCGCTCCGGCCGGCGCCCGGGTCGCGACCGTCGGGGCCTCGTCGCTCACGCTCGCCTGGAAGCCCGTGACGGCGTCCGACCTCTTCCGCTACGAGGTGCTGCGGGGGTCGAGCCCCGGCGGGCCATACGTGCGGATCGGGACGGCGAAAGAGCCGGCGTTCACGGACGACACCGTCGCGACCGGCGACGCCTACGTCTACGTCGTCACGGCCGTGGACACGAGCTTCAACCGCTCGGCCTTCTCGGAGGAGATCGCCGCCTCCGCGCAGACCCGCAAGGTCGCGCTGACATTCGTCGTCACGGTGCCCGCGAACACGCCCGCGGCCGACACGCTCTTCATCGCCGGCGACTTCCAGGGCTGGGACCCGGGCGCGACGCCGATGACGAGGGTCGACGACCGGACGTGGTCGATCACCCTCCCCTTCACCGAGGGAGACGCGCCGCAGTACAAGTTCACCCGGGGCTCATGGGAGGCCGTCGAGAAGGACGCCGCGTGCGGAGAGATCCCGAACCGCACCGTCTCCGTGACCTACGGCGCCGAGGGCGCGCAGGAGGTCCCGGGCACGGTCGAGACGTGGCGGGACGTCAACCAGTGCGGCTAGTTCCGGCGCTCGTGTCGAGCCTCGGGCGCGGCTGATCCCGCGCGACGGATGGCGGGTCGCCCGCGTATCCTCGCCTGAGTGGCCGACCTCGCGTTCGACATCGCCGCTCCGCTCGCCGTGCGCCTCCGGGAGGCCATCGACGTCGAGGGCAAGCTCCCGCGCGCCCTGCTGGCCCTGGGACTGCCCGCGGCCGGGGACGTGGCGCTGCTCGGCGACCCCGACGGGTGGCAGGCCGACCGCCTGGCGGCCGCCGGGATCGAGGTCCGGGGCGTGTCCCTCGTGGAGCCGTCGCGGCTCGAGCTGCCGGACGCGGGCCTCGACGCGATCGTCTCCCTCTGGTCGGGGTTCCCCGGCGTCGACGCGGCCGCCCGTGACGAGGCCGACCGCGTGCTCCGCGACGGGGGCCGGCTCTTCATCGTCCACGACTACGGACGGGACGACGTGAGCGCCCTGCGTCCGGCGGACGCGCTCGAGCACACGGGCTGGAGCCGGCGCGACGGCCCGTTCCTGCGGGACGGCTGGGTCCGGATCCACGTCGTGCACTGCTTCTGGACGTTCGCCACGATCGAGCAGGCCCGGGCGCTCCTCACCGAAGCCTTCGGCGAGCGCGGCGTCGCGGTGGGCGCCGCCCTCCGGCGCCCGCGCCTCTCGTGGAAGGTGGCCATCTACCACCGCACGCGACCACCGGCATGAGCGGCCAGGGCCACGTCTCCCGGCGCAACCCCGACGGGACCCGCGCGCGCCAGGGCGTTCACGTCGGACCCGTGCGGATGACCGCCACGCGGGTCATCCTCCTCGTGGCGGTGGTGGGGTCCGTGGGCTACCTGGTCTACGCGCTGACCGTTCGGGATGCCAGCCAGATCCCGATGCTCGCCTCGGGGGCGGCCGTCCTGGGGATCGTCTTCGCCGCCGTGGCGCTCGCCGGCGCGATCGAGACGGTGCGGGCGGCCCGGGCCGATCGCCCCGGCCGATCGGTGGCCGCGGCCATCTTCGGCGGCATCTCCGGGATCATTGCCTGCGGCTGCTTCGCCGCGGCCGCGGTCCTTTCCCTTCTCTGGGGTGTCGGCTGACCAACGGCGCCGGCGCCCGGCACCTTCGTGGCGCCCGGGATGTTCGTGGCCCGCGCTCCGCGGCCATCGATCGTGCGCGCCACGCAATGTCCCCTGCCACGTTGCCTCGAAAGCGGCCGTTGGGCGTCCGTTCATGGCGCGGGACGCTCGGTCCAGTGCCGGAACGACCGAAACCGAAGCCTCGGGCAGGGATGATTGCGTGGCGTGCACGATCCCGCCCGCCTAGGCCGGCGCGCCGAGGGTGTCGCGGCCGCGGCCCTCGTGGAGCCTCACGCGGCAGCCCCCTGCTAGACTCGGCCGGCCGGGCCCCCATCGTCTAGAGGCCTAGGACGCCACCCTTTCAAGGTGGAGATCAGGGGTTCGAATCCCCTTGGGGGCAC
>JAZDPM010000201.1:0-2104 GCA_043797725.1 Chloroflexota bacterium | reverse complement strand
GCCGCGAGCGCCCGCAGGCGAGCCAGGCGCTCGGCCGGGTCGAGGCCGGCGAAGGCGACGCCGGCGAGATAGGTCGTGATCGGCGCGGCGATGCGCTCGCCGCGGTGGGCGGCGATTCGGGCCAGGTCCAGGAGGACGGCGCGTTCGGCCGGCCCCGCCCCGTCGACGACGTCGGCAGGGAAGTACCCGTCCAGGCGCTCCAGCCAGGCGTCGAGGCCGATCGGCGGGGCGGATTCGGTCATGGGGACCTCCGTGCGAAACCGCGCCGATGGTAGCCCGGCGAGAGGATTACCGTTGCATCATTCGGCCGCTACGCCGCACGCGGCCGTCGGAGTATCAGTGTTCTGGTTCGGGTTTCGCGTCCCCCCGAAGACCCACCTTGGGGTGGAGGTCGTATGCACCTGACACGTCGTCGGCTCCTGGCGGCAGCCGCCGCGATCCCCGCCCTGGCCGCCGCGGAACGGGCGACGCACTCGATGGCGAGCGTGATAGGCAGCACCGTGCGCTCGGTCCGGCCGCCGGCAGACGGGACGAGCGCCACCCGCTGCGCCCTCTGCGGAGCGCGCGATCACTCCATGCTCGACCCGCGCTGCCCGTCCGCAAAGCGGGTGGTCTGACGATGGCCATCGACCGCCGCCGGTTCCTCAAGGGCGCCGCAGGCGCGGTTGCCGGAATCGGGACCGCGAGCATCCTCCCCGTCCCCGACCCGCCCGCGGCACCGTCCGGTCGCGACTACGACGTCCCGTCCAGCCTGCTCGTCGACCGTGTCGTCCGGACCACCTGCTCGCCCAACTGCACGGGCAGCTGCGGCCAGCTTGCCTTCGTCCGCGACGGGGTCATCGTCAAGATCCAGCAGGCCGCCGACTACCCCGACCCGGCGTACAACCCGCGCGGGTGCATGAAGGGCCTCTCGTACATCAACCACGTCTACGGCGACGACCGGATCCGCACGCCGCTGATCCGGACCGGCGAGCGCGGCTCCGGCGAGTTCCGCGAGGCCACCTGGGACGAGGTCCTCGATCGGATCGCCGGCGACCTCAGCCGGATCGGCGAGACGTGGGGCTGGGACACGGTCCACGTCTTCGGCCAGGTGCCCGGATCTGGCTACATCCAGAAGGGCGCCAACTACCGGGCGTCCGCGGCCCTTGGGCTCACCCACGGAACGAGCTTCGACTTCAACGGCGACCTGCCGATGGGGATGCCGATCACGTTCGGCGTCCAGAATGCCGAGCACGAGGCCAAGGACTGGGCGAACAGCCGGTTCCTGCTTCTCGTCGGGTCGAACCCGGTCGAGACCCGGATCCCCGACGTGCACTTCATCTTCGATGCCCTCGAGAAGGGCGCCCGCCTCGTCGTCATCGACCCGAGCTTCTCCCCGACGGCGGCGAAGGCGGACGCGCACCTCCGGATCAAGCCCGGGACGGACGCGGCCCTGGCCCTGGCGCTCTGTCGCCAGGTCGTGGAGGACGGCGCGTGGGACGCCGACTTCATGCGGGCGTACACGGACGCCCCGCTGCTCGTGCGCGCGGACACGGGCGTGCGCCTCCGCGAGGCCGACCTCGTCGTGGGCGGGGCTGCAGACCGGTTCGTCGCCTGGGACGAGGCCGCGGGGGCGCCCGTCGTCGTCGGGACCGACCGCCTCGGCTACCCCCCCGGCTCGCGGCCGGCGCTCGAGAGCGTCCATCGCATCACCCTGGCCGACAAGTCGGCGGCCGATGCAACCCCGGGCTTCGCCCTCGTCCGGGCCGAGCTGGACCGCTGGACCCCGGAGGCCGCCGAGGCGGTAACGGGCGTCCCGGCCGAGATGATCGTGAAGGTGGCGCGCGCCTATGCGGCCGCGCAGCCGGCGGCCATCCTCATGGGCGGTGGCTCGAACCACTGGTACCACGGCGACCTGACGGGCCGCGCCTTCGCCCTTCTGGCCGCCCTCACCGGGAACATCGGGAAGTCCGGCGGCGGGTTTTCCGTCTACGTCGGGCAGTACAAGGTCCGGGTCAACACCGCTCCCTGGTGGAACGCCGGCGAGACGAAGGCCAAGGTCGTCCCTTCGGTCTACTTCGTCCGCGGCCGGACGGAGACGATGCACCCCGACGTGCCGTACCCG
>JAZDPM010000184.1:0-3032 GCA_043797725.1 Chloroflexota bacterium | reverse complement strand
GGTGCGGACGGCCTTGACCACCGGCCATCCGTTGCCGTCCGGCCCGTCGAAGCGGCGATCGATGCCGATCCCGGTGTAGCGGGCGGTGCCGCCGTCGAGGACCCAGTCCCAGCCCTTCTTCATCGTGTTCGCCCAGTGGCTGACGCCACGATCGGGACAGGTCTCGCCGGTGGAGATGATCGTCCGCACCTCGGCCGGGTCGAAGCCTGCCCAGGCGGCGGGCAGGGCGGCCGACCTGCCGACCAGCGGATACGGTTGCGAACGGAATCGGGGCGCCCCGAAGAGGTCTGCGTCGCCGATCCGGAGCACCTTCACGCGGGGCGTCACCAACGCAGCGGGGAGGAAGCCCAGGCGTGGCTTGGCGGAGCGGACGGCCGTCGTGATCTTCGCGGCGTCGACACAGGCGCCGGCGTCGTGGACCACGGGCGCCGCGTCGAGGCTGAGCTCGTCGAGCCCGCACGGAATGGCGACGCGGCCGGCGGCGAGCTCTTTGGCCAGCTGGGCCGCCGTCAGGCTCACCCGCAGATCGCGCACGTCGGCGACGAGGGCCAGGGGGAGGTCGGCGGGACCAGGCTCGGCCGACGGTCCGGCCGAGGCGGCCGGCGAGGTCGGGTTCGGGCTGGCCGCGCCTGGCTCGCCGCTGGTCGCGGGGCTCGCGCTCTCGACGGCGGCACCGGACGCGCTCGGGCCGGGCAACGCCGACGAACCCGGCGACGCGCCGGCAAAGACCGCCGCCCCCACCAGGAGGCCGACGCCGACGACGGCAAGCAGGGCGACGGTGATGCCGGTCGCCGGGAGTTGGAGGCCGCCGCCGCTCGATCCCGGAGGACGGGCGCCGGGCGCGGGCGGTCGGGCGCGTCCGGCCGAGGATCCGGCGCGGGGGAAGCCGCGCGGAGACGCCGACCCGGAGAGCGGACGCGCCATCGGCGGGCGGCGGGGCGGCTGGCGAGGAGGCATCGGCGGCATTGTCCCCCAAACCGCGGCGAGCCCGGTCGGATCAGTCGCCGACCTTGTACGGGTAGGTCACCCAGCCGTGGGCGAGTGCCGCGAAGTGGTCCGGCTCGAGCGCCACGCGGGACCGGCCCGGCTTGTAGTGGATCACCGCGCTGATCGGCCGCCCGCCGGCGGCGCGGGTCCGGTCGAACACGGCGGCCATCGTCTCGCCGGTCTCCCAGACCTCGTCCACCACGAGGATCCGCTGGTCTCGCAGCAGGTCGGCGTCGGGGAAGTGGCCGAAGCGGGGCGCCTCGTGGGTCCTCCCGCCCGTTGTGTAGAACTCCACGCCCGCAACGAGGATCTCGCGCAGGTCGAGGCGGTAGGCCAGGATCCCGGCCGGAACGAGCCCGCCGCGGGTGATCGCGAGGACGAGGTCGTATTCGGTCCCGACCTTCTCCGCGAGGATCCCGACGAGGTGGTCGAGCTCCTCCCACGAGACGTTGATGGGCTCGGGATCCAGCACGAGGGCTCCTCGGGTTCGTCGGGCGCCGTGCGGCGCCGGTCGGGCGGCGCCATTGTGGGCGATCCGGAGGGCTGCTGCGGATCGACCGGGCCGCGGTCGCGGCCGACGCGAAGCTCGACCTGCGCCCCGTCTACCACCGCCGGGAGGACCGCATCCGGGCCCACGTCCTGCTCTGCTGGCTCTCCCTGCTGCTGGTCCGGATCGCCGAGAACGCCACCGGCGAAGCCTGGCGCAACCTCCGCGCGGAGATGGACAAGCTCCACCTCGGGCGCTTCCCAGGGTCCGCCGGCGAGGTCGCCCAGCGGACCGAGATCACCCCGCGCCAGGCGGCAGTCTTCCGGGCCGCCGAGGTCACCGAGCCGCCCCGCTACGTCCGGGTGGCCACCCCGCAGGCTGCGCCGGCTCCCGCCGGCTGATCTATCCCGCCCGCACGAGCCGAGCGTGGCATAGGTACACGTTCACGCTCCAGCTGCGGAACCCGGGGCACGCCGCTCCCCCGGTCGGTGTTACGACCGTCCCCGCCACCTTCGGCGGATCCGGCCGAAGAAGCTGTTCTCCTCCGCGGTACGGGGCACGGAAACCACCAACCAGCCCGCGAGCACGGCCCCCAGCAACCACACGAACCAGCCGCCCGCGAAGAACTCGATCGGGACGCCGAGTGCGAAGAGCGCCACAAACGCGCCGGCACCAACCCCTGCCCCCAGCCACGTCAGGCTGAAGATGTCTGCCAATTTAGTCGCGCCGGGCGTCGCAACATACGCCGCGACGCAGCCGACGGCAAAAGCGAGCACCAAGGCCGGCAGCACATCCAGACGGAGCACGCCGACGACGGCAACGGCGAGAAGGCCGAGCAGGATGGACGCACCCCACCTGAGCAGCCCCTTCAGTATGAGCACCGCAACTTCCTTCTCCGGGCTCCCACCCGCCCGGTGAGCGGGGCGATCGGACATCCACCCTGACACGCCGAGACGAAGATGGTGATGGATTCGCTCCTGCTTACGGACGCCTGGCTGGCGGATAGCCCGCCCCGCACTGTGGGCAGATGACGTGGAGCTGCTCTTCTTCGCTCGCTCCCATATGCGAACTGGGAGTTCGCCCCAACAAGCGCTTCAGGAAGCCCATGTGCATCCTCCTTCTGGTGCCACGGACCCGGCTTCGATCGCCGGTGGGCCGACTGACGTTGAGGGGGATTGCCCTAGAACTATGTCCTGGCCTCTCTGAGTTTCTTTTCCAATCGACCAAGGTAGTTTCGCGGCCCGCTTACCAGAACTGGGCTCGCGTCCTTATCTACCGTGATGTCCGGAACAACGGGAAGTAGACCGCCGTAGGGCGGAGCGACGCGATAGGTGATGCGCGAGGGAGACTCGTTGTGCGGCTGATAGTGAAGTGAACGCAGTGATGCTTCGAGTCGATCCCTGAAGTCCTGAGAGAATTCGTAGTTGAACGTGCGTGTAGTTGGCCCTTGCAGGTAACCCAAGAACAGTCCAAGGGGCAGCCCAAACACCACACCCATGAGCAGGACCTCGATCGGAGTAAAGGGCCAAGGCGTTCTCGTGACGGCACCCAGGAGCCA
>JAZDPM010000178.1:0-14154 GCA_043797725.1 Chloroflexota bacterium | reverse complement strand
TGGACGCGCGCGGGCCGTTGATGGCGGCGCGACGCTCGGCCTGGCGAACCCGCTTCTTCCCGGATGGCGTCCGCGTGCCGGTCCAGCCGCGGGGAGAGTGAGCCACGGTTCAGTTGGTCCTCTAGGTAGGTCGGAGGGTTGGACGGTCCTGGTGATGGGCGGCGCAGCGGGAGAGGACACCGCGTCGGCGCGACCGCGAATGGTAGCAGATCGGGCACGGCGGCCGGTTCCCACTGTGGCCGGTTCCGCTGTGGGTGCTCCGGTTCCGTCCGTCCGTCCCGTACAATCCCCGGTCGTGACCATCCCCCAGGAGCGCCTGCGCAACTTCTCGATCATCGCCCACATCGATCACGGGAAGTCGACCCTCGCGGACCGCCTCCTCGAGTCCACCCACACGATCGATCCCCGCCAGATGATGAGCCAGGTTCTCGACTCCATGGACCTGGAGCGCGAGAAGGGGATCACGATCAAAGCGCGTGCCGTGCGTCTCGAGCACACGGCGCGGGACGGTCTCGTCTACGGCCTCAACCTGATCGACACGCCAGGCCACGTCGACTTCAGCTACGAGGTCAGCCGCAGCCTGCAGGCCTGCGAGGGCGCGATTCTCGTGGTCGACGCCGCCCAGGGGATCGAGGCCCAGACGCTGGCCAACGTCCACCTGGCCCTGCGCCAGAACCTGGTGATCATCCCGGTGGTCAACAAGATCGACCTCCCCTCGGCCCAGCCCGACCTCGTCATTGAGGAGCTGGAGAACGTCCTCGCGATCCCCCGCGAGGAGGTGCTCCTCGCCTCGGCGAAGGAGGGGATCGGCATCCTCGAGATCCTGGAGGCGATCGTCAGCCGCGTGCCGCCGCCCGGGGGGAAGCCCACCGATCGGCTGCGGGGCCTCGTCTTCGACTCCCACTACGACCAGTACAAGGGCGTCGTGACCTATGTCCGGCTCGCCGCGGGGACGCTCCACGAGCACGAGCGCATCCGCCTCATGGGCTCGGGCGCCGAGGCCGACATCCTGGAGCTCGGCGTCTTCCGGCCCCAGCTGGTGCCGGTGAAGCTGCTCACGGCCGGCGAGGTCGGGTACATCGCGACGGGCCTCAAGAGCGTCCGCGACGCGCAGGTCGGCGACACGGTCACGAGCGCCGGCGCCCCCGCTTCCGAGCCCCTCCCCGGATACCAGGCCGCGAAGAGCCTGGTCTTCGCGGGGATCTACCCGATCTCCGGCGAGGACTACCCGCTCCTGCGCGACGCGATGGAGAAGCTCCACCTCAACGACGCGAGCTTCACCTTCGAGCCCGAATCGTCGATCGCCCTCGGCTTCGGCTTCCGCTGCGGCTTCCTTGGCCTTCTCCACATGGAGATCGTCCAGGAGCGCCTCGAGCGCGAGTTCAGCCTCGAGCTCATCGCCTCCGCGCCGTCCGTGGAATACCGGGTCACGTCGCTCAACGGGAAGACGATCGTCATCGACAACCCGGCGCTGATGCCGACGGCCGGCGAGATCGAGACGATCGAGGAGCCGTGGGTGAACCTGTCGGTCATCACGCCGACCGCCTACATCGGCTCGCTCATGGAGCTCTCGAAGTCGCGACGCGGTTCGTTCCTGGCCATGGAGTACCTCGACCCGCAGCGCGTGCTCCTCTCGTTCGAGATGCCGCTCGCGGAGCTCATCGTCGACTACTTCGACCAGCTCAAGGGTCGCAGCCAGGGGTACGCGTCGATGGACTACGAGGAAGCCGGCTACCGGGAAGCGCGCCTCGTGAAGCTGGACGTCCTCGTCAACGGCGAGCCGGTCGACGCCCTCTCGATGATCGTCCACCGCGACAAGGCGCCGGCGGTCGGGCGGGCCCTGACTGCGAAGCTGAAGGAGCTGATCCCGCGCCAGATGTTCGAGGTGCCGATCCAGGCAGCGGTGGGCGCCAACGTCATCGCCCGCGAGACGATCCGGGCCATGCGCAAGAACGTCCTCGCCAAGTGCTACGGTGGCGACATCACCCGCAAGCGCAAGCTGCTGGAGAAGCAGAAGGAAGGCAAGCAGCGGATGAAGCGCGTCGGCTTGGTCGAGATCCCGCAGGAAGCCTTCTTGGCCGTCCTCAAGATGGGCGAGGACGCCTGACCTCCGTGGAGGAGACCCTGCGCGTCCTGGTCGCCCTCGCGATCGCCGTCTTCCTCGTCATCCTGCGCTTCGAGGCCGAGAAGTTCGGCGCGGCGGAGTACGACGAACCTCGCCGCGACGGGCATCGGGCGTCGGTCCTGCTGCGCCTCAGCTGGATCCTCCTCGGCTTCGCGCTCGTGGGCGCCCTGCTCGTCGTCCACCCGCACGCCGCGGTGGATCTCGGGATCACGCTCGGCGACCGCGGCGAGGCCCTCCTGCTCGGCTTCGGATTCGGCGCCCTGGGGACGCTCCAGGCGGCTGCCTACGCCTACTTCCGGTACGCGATGATTCGCCTACCTCCGCCGTGGACCTATCCCGGCGCTGTGTTCAACGGGATAGGGACGGCGTTCCTCGACGAGGCGACCTTCCGCGGCGCGGTCCTGGGGTTCCTTCTCCTGGCCGGGATCAACCCGACCACCGCCGTGATCATCTCGGCGTTCCTGTACACGCTGGCCACGCGGACGGGAGCGCCGGGGCGGGGCCGGTACATGTTCATCCTCACCCTCGTCGGCGGGCTGGCGGCAGGCTGGCTCACCGCCACGACCGGGGGGATCGGGGCGGCGTTCCTGGCCCACGCGGTCACCCGGATCGCCGTCTTCGTCTGCACGGGCCACGCCGGCCAGCCGGCGCTCCGGGGCCAGGAGATCGAGGAGAGCTGGGAGTACCGCACCCCGCCGCGGGGCTGGCGCTCCCTCGACCGCCCGGACGATGGGGGACCGTCGGAGCGGTGACCAGGGGCGGCGTCGGAGCGGTGACCAGGGGCGGCGTCGGACCGGATCCTGCTCACCCGCCGGCCGCCCTCTACGTCCACGTCCCGTTCTGCCGCTCGCTCTGCCCGTACTGCGACTTCGTGGTGGTGGCCGGCGCGGCCGCGGTCGGCCCGCGCAGCCGCGTCGGGGCGTTCCTGGCGGCCCTGCTCCGCGAGATCGACCTGCGCGCCGCGGCACTGGACGCCGCAGTCGGGCCGCCCGGTCATCCGCGGCGCCCGGCCCTGGCGACGCTGTACATCGGCGGGGGCACCCCGTCGCTTCTCGCCGCCGACGCGGTCGCGGAGCTCGTCGACCGCGTCAGGACGCGCTTCGGCCTGGCGGACGGCGCCGAGGTGACGCTCGAGGCGAACCCCGGACCCAACGACCGGGGCGACCTCGCGGGGTTCGCCCGCGCCGGCGTCACGCGCCTTTCCCTGGGGGCCCAGAGCCTGGACGACGCGGAGCTGCGGACGCTTGGCCGCCGCCACCGCGCCGGCGACGTGGCCGAGGCGGTTCTCGCGGCCCGCGCGGCCGGGATCGGGCGGGTGAGCCTTGACCTCCTGTACGACGTGCCCGGCCAGCGCCTGGCGAGCTGGGCGGGCACGGTCGAGGCCGCCCTCGAGATGGCCCCGGACCACGTCTCGTGCTACGCCCTGACCCTCGACGACCCGGATGCAGAGGGCCTCACCGGCCCGCTGGGCGACCACCTGCCGACGACGGCGGGCGCCCGGCGCTGGCGCGAGCGGGCGCGGGCAGCCCAGGACGAGGATCGGGCGGCCGCGGCCTATGCGCTGGCCGACGCCGAGTTCGAGGGCGCCGAGATGCCCTGGTACGAGCTCTCGAACTGGGCGCGCCCGGGAGCCGAGAGCCGCCACAACCTGGCCTACTGGGAACGGCTGCCGTACGAAGCCGTCGGCCCCGGCGCCCATGCCTTCGACGGCTCCCGGCGGCGCTGGAACGCCGCCCGCCTGGACGCGTGGCTGGAGGCGCTGACGCCCGCGCGGGGAGGCCCGGCCGCGCTCCCACCGGGTGACGGAGAGGAGATCGACGCCGCGACCGCTGCCGCAGAGGAGCTCGTCCTCGGATTGCGAAGAGCGCGCGGGATCGCGCGCGTGAGCGCCCGGGCGCGGGCGAGCGAGATCGCATGGGCCCACGAGGCGGGTCTCGTCGAGGACGCCCCCGGCGAGCGCGTTCGGCTCACGCTCCGGGGTCGCCTGCTCTCCAACGAGCTGTTCGCCCGGCTGATCTGACGGTCCGGCGGCCCGGGCCCGGAGCGGAGGAAGCGAAGGGGGGAGAGGCTGGTCGCAATCCGCCTGTCGCCCGCCCTCCGCCCTGGGCCCGCCCGCGACGCCGCCCTCCGCCCGCCGCGCCGTCGCCCCCCAAAGCGGCCGCCCTGCCCCCGGGGCCCCGCACCTGCTCCCGTGGCTGCCCTGCCCCCGAGGCCCCGACCTCCGATCGTTGACACTCGGACCTTGAGACTGCTAGGATTTCGACGTCTGCGCTGGCACTCACCTGGTTAGAGTGCCAACCAGAACAGGACGCGAGACGCATCGCGGACCCGCCCACAAGAGGTGCCGTGCAGTGGCGCGAGGAATCCGCCGCAGCAGCGGACCGCTCGACGCCCGAGCGCAGGCGATCCTGCGGGCCGTCATCGAGGAATACGTCACGACGGCCGCGCCGGTCGGCTCTCAGTCGCTGGTGGAGCGCTACCCCTTCGCCCTGAGCGCCGCGACCGTCCGCAACGTTCTGGCCGAGCTGGAGACCGAGGGCTTTCTCGGGCACCCGCATACCTCGGCCGGGCGCGTCCCTACCGACGTCGGCTACCGCTTCTACGTGGAGTCGCTGGTCGGGGAGACGCCGCTGCCGCCCGTCGAGCAGCTGATGATCCGCCACCAGTTCGGCCAGGTGGAGTTCGCGACCGACCAGTGGTTCCGCCTCGCGGCCACCACGCTCGCCACGGCGACACGGTCGGCCGGGCTGGCCACCCCCGCCAAGCCGCGGGCAGCACGGATTCGACGCCTGGAGCTGATCAAGATCGGCGAGAGGATGGCCTCCCTGATCGTCATCCTCAACGAAGGCTCGCTCAAACAGGCGCTCCTCACGATTGACCCCGGCACGTCGGACGACGAGCTGGCCGAGGCCGCCGGCCGCCTGAACCGGAGCTGCATTGGCCTCGCCGCGGCGGACCTCGCGGAGCGGCTCCGCTGGTTCGAGGAGGCCCCCGCGGACGACCCCGTCTTCACCCTCGTCCGGCGCGCCGGCGGGCGCGCTCTGCGGATCCTGCGGGACTTCGACGGCGCTACGGTCGAGCAGCTCTTCAGCGACGGCCTCCTCCACGTGATGGCGGAACCGGAGTTCGCGGCGTCCGAGAAGCTCCGTCGCGTCTTCGCCGTCCTCGAGAACCGCCAGTACCTGGGCGAGCTCTTCGAGGACGTCACCCGCTCCGGCGCGTTGCGCGTCTTCATCGGCCGGGAGAACCGCCCGGACGAGATGGCCGACGTGGCCCTCGTCCTCGCGCCCTACGGGCGTCCGGGCGCGGCCGTCGGCGTCGTCGGGATCCTGGGCCCCACGCGGCTTCGCTATCCGCAGGCGATCGGAACCGTCCGGTTCGTCGCCGGCCTCATGAACGATCTCGTCGACCATCTCTACGCCTGATGACGAAGGACCCGCCAATGCCGAGACACCACGAGCCGCCGCCCGAGCCGCCGGCCGCCGAACCCGCTGCCTCCGCCGTCGAGGAGCTCGCCGCCGAGCGAGATGCCGCGCTCGCCCTCGCCGAGGAGCACCTCGCGCTGGCCCAGCGCGCCCAGGCCGACTACGCGAACCTCAGGCGGCGGACCGCGGAGGAGCGCGAGCAGATGCTGGGCCTCGCCAACGAGATTCTCCTGGCCAAGGTGGTCGCGCTCGCCGACGATTTCGACCGCGCGATCGAGCACGTTCCGGCCGAGGCCCGCGAGACCGCCTGGCTGGAGGGGATCGCCGCGATCGACCGGAAGCTCCGGGCGCTCCTCGAGAGCGAGGGCGTCACCGCGATCGAGGCGCTCGGCCGGCCGTTCGACCCGGCCGTGCACGAGGCTCTCAGCCACGTTCCCGGCAGCGGCCGGCCGGAGGACGAGATTGTCGCCGAGCTCCGGCGCGGCTACCTGATCCGCGACCGCGTCCTGCGGCCCGCCCTCGTCGCCGTCAGCGACGGCTCCGGGCCGACAGAGCGGCCCAACTAGACACCGCATCACCCACCGAACCCGACCACCCACCCCCGCGAGAGGAGCACCCGGACCCCATGGGCAAGATCATCGGCATCGACCTCGGCACGACGAACTCGGTCGTGGCCGTCATGGAGGGCGGCGAGCCCACCGTCATCGCCTCGGCCGAGGGCGGGCGCACCGTCCCCTCGGTCGTCGCCTTCACGAAGACCGGCGAGCGCCTCGTCGGCCAGCTGGCCAAGCGCCAGGCGGTCACCAACCCGGCGAACACGGTCTACTCGATCAAGCGCTTCATGGGGCGTCGCTGGGACGACCCCGAGGTGAGGCACAGTCGCGCCCTCGTTCCGTACACGGTCGAGAAGGATCCCAAGTCGGACGGGATCAAGGTCCTCATGGGCGAGGGCCGCAGCTACACCCCGCCCGAGATCTCGGCGATGATCCTCCAGAAGCTCAAGGCGGACGCGGAGGCCTACCTGGGCGAGAAGGTGACCGAGGCCGTCATCACGGTCCCGGCCTACTTCGACGACACCCAGCGCCAGGCCACGAAGGACGCGGGACGGATCGCCGGCCTCGACGTCAAGCGGATCATCAACGAGCCGACCGCCTCATCGCTGGCCTACGGGCTGGACAAGAAGCACGACGAGAAGATCGCCGTCTACGACCTGGGCGGCGGCACGTTCGACATCTCGATCCTGGAGCTGGGCGAGGGCGTCTTCGAGGTCAAGTCCACCAACGGGGACACCCACCTCGGCGGCGACGACTTCGACATCCGGGTCATGGACTGGCTCCTCGCGGAGTTCAAGAAGGACCAGGGCCTCGAGCTGCGCGGCGACCCCCAGGCCCTGTCGCGGGTCAAGGAGGCGGCCGAGAAGGCCAAGATCGAGCTCTCCTCGGCGATGTCGACCGAGATCAACCTGCCCTACATCACGGCCGACGCCGACAAGAACCCCAAGCACCTCGTGATGACCATCACCCGGGCCAAGCTCGAGGACCTCGTCGGGGACCTGGTCGGAAAGACGGCCGAGCCGGTGGCGAAGGCGCTCAAGGACGCCGGGCTCAGCGCGTCGGAGATCGACGAGATCGTCCTCGTCGGCGGCATGACCCGCATGCCGGCCGTCATCGAGGCTGTCAAGGTGATGTTCGGGGGCAAGGAACCGAACCGCGGCGTCAACCCGGACGAGGTCGTGGCGGTCGGCGCGGCGATCCAGGCCGGCGTCCTCTCCGGCGACGTGAAGGACGTCCTGCTCCTCGACGTCACGCCGCTCTCGCTCGGCATCGAGACGCTGGGCGGGGTGATGACGAAGCTGATCGAGCGGAACACCACCATCCCCACCAGCAAGTCGCAGGTCTTCTCCACCGCCTCGGACAGCCAGCCGCAGGTGGAGATCCACGTCCTGCAGGGCGAGCGCGAGTTCGCGACCGACAACAAGACGCTCGGCAAGTTCATCCTCGACGGCATCCCGTCGGCGCCCCGCGGCGTGCCCCAGATCGAGGTCTCCTTCGACATCGACGCGAACGGGATCGTCGAGGTCCGGGCCAAGGACCGGGCCACCGGCAAGGAGCAGAAGGTCACGATCACGGCGTCCTCCATGCTCGACAAGAAGGACGTGGACCGGATGGTCCGCGAGGCCGGCGAGCACGCCGAGGAGGACCGTCGGAAGCGCGAGGAGGTCGAGGCCCGCAACCAGGCCGAGGCCCTCACCTTCCAGGCGGAGCGGACCCTCAAGGACCTGGGCGACAAGGTGTCGTCCGAGGACCGGGCCGCGGTCGAGGGCAAGGTCTCGGACGTTCGCAACGCCCTCAAGACCGAGTCGGTCGAGGTGGTCTCGACACGCGCGACCGAGCTGGCGGAGATCCTCCAGCGGGTCGGCACGGCGGCCTACGCCGCGGCCGGCGCCGCAGGGACTGCGCCCGGCGACGGGGATGCAGGCGAGGCCGGCCCCGAAGCGGCCGACGGCGCCCCGGCGGACGACGAGCCGGTCGAGGGCAAGGTCTCGGACGTTCGCAACGCCCTCAAGACCGAGTCGGTCGACGTGGTCACGACGCGGGCGACGGAGCTGGCGGAGATCCTGCAGCGGGTCGGCACGGCGGCCTACGCCGCGGCCGGTGCCGCGGGGACGCCGCCCGGCGACGAGGGCGCCGGCGATGGCGGCGAGGCCGACGCCTCCGGCGAGGGCGCCCCGGCCGACGACGAGACGGTCGAGGGCGAGTTCAAGGAGGTCTGAGCCTCCCCCGCGGGGGCCGGATCTGGCGGCGCGATCGGACCCGGAGCCGGACCCGCGGAGGCCGGCCGGCCCGGGGGCCGTCCCGGTGTCGGGCGGTACACTCCGGGTCCCATGGCGACCACGAGCCCGCCCCTCATCCACGCCCGCGGCCTGACCAAGAAGTTCGGCGGCCTCACGGCCGTCGACGCCATCGACTTCGACGTCGCGCCGGGCGAGTCGTTCGGCTTCCTGGGTCCGAACGGCGCCGGGAAGACGAGCGCGATGCGAATGATCGCCTGCGTCTCGCCGCTGACCGGCGGCACGCTCCGGGTGCTGGGGATGGACCCCCTCGACGACGGGCCGCGGATCCGGGCCCGGATCGGCGTCGTCCCCCAGGAGGACACGCTGGACATGGAGCTGACCGTCCGCGAGAACCTCCTGATCTACGGCCGCTACTTCGGCCTGCCCCGGTCCGTCATCCGGCAGCGCGTCGACGAGCTCCTCGACTTCGTCCAGCTGACCGACCGGTCCGGCGACCAGGTAGAGCCGCTGTCGGGCGGCATGAAGCGGCGTCTCACGATCGCTCGCAGCCTGGTCAACGAGCCGGACCTGCTCCTCCTCGACGAGCCGACCACCGGCCTCGACCCGCAGGCCCGGCACCTCCTCTGGGATCGCCTCTACCGCCTCAAGCAGAAGGGCGTCACGCTCGTCCTGACGACCCACTACATGGACGAGGCCGAGCAGCTCTGTGACCGCCTCGTCGTGATGGACAAGGCGAAGATCGTGGCGGCGGGCTCGCCGCGCCAGCTCATCGAGCAGCACTCCACCCGCGAGGTGCTGGAGATGCGCTTCGCGGTCGGCGTCCAGGAGACGCTCGACGGCCAGCTCGACGACCTGGGGGACCGCGTGGAGCGCCTCCCCGACCGGGTCCTCGTCTACACGCACGACGGTGACGCCGCGGCGACGGTCGCCCACGAGCGCGGGCTGCGCCCCGAGATGGTCTTGGTCCGGCGCTCGTCGCTCGAGGACGTCTTCCTCCGGCTCACCGGCCGGAGCCTCGTCGACTAGGAGGGGCGGGGGAGTGGCGGCGCCCGCGGTTCGCGTCCTGGAGCACGAGCTGCTCGTCTACCGCCGCGTCTGGCGGGGGAGCCTCTTCAGCTCGTTCCTCTCGCCGGTCCTCTTTCTCGCCGCCATGGGGCTGGGCCTCGGCAGCCTGGTCGACGCGGGCGCCGGAGCCGGGGCCGGGGGGGCGACCGGCGCGGCGCTGGCCGGCGTCTCCTACCTCGCCTTCCTCGCCCCCGGGCTCCTCGCGTCCACGGCGATGCAGACGGCGGCCGCCGAATCGACCTTCCCGGTGATGGCCGGGCTCGTCTGGGTGAAGAGCTTCCACGGGATGACCGCGACCCCGATCCGGCCCGCCGACGTTGTCATCGGCAAGCTGGCCTACATCGGCCTGCGCCTCCTGCTGGTGGTCGGCGTCTTCTTCCTCGTCGCGGTCGTCTTCGGCGCCGTCACCGGCCCCGGGGCGATCCTCGCGGTCCCGGCCGCGCTCCTGACCGGCCTCGCCTTCGCGGCGCCGATCGCGGCCTTCTCGGCGACCCAGCGGGACGCGAACGGCTTCAACGCCCTCTTCCGGTTCGGGGTGATCCCGCTCTTCCTCTTCTCGGGGACCTTCTTCCCGATCGCGCAGCTGCCGGGCATCCTCCAGCCGCTCGCCTACGTCACGCCCCTCTGGCACGGCGTCGACCTCTGCCGGTCCCTTGCCCTCGGGACGGCCGAACCGGTCCTGGCGCTCGTCCACGTCGCCTACCTGGGGACGATGACGGCGCTCGGCATCGCGGCTGCGTTCGTGGCGTTCCAGCGCCGGCTCGTCCGGTGAGGCCGCGTCGATGACCGTTCTCGCCCGTGTCGCCCCTCCGATCCTCCTCGGCGGCCGCCGCGCCGGCCTCCTCATCGAGCGCAACCTGCTCGTCTACCGGCGCGGCTGGCTGGTCATCGTGTCGGGCTTCTTCGAGCCGCTCTTCTATCTCCTCTCGATCGGCCTGGGGATCGGCGCGCTGGTCGGCGGGGTCGTCACGGACGGCCGCGAGATCGCCTACACGGCCTTCGTGGCGCCGGCGCTCCTCGCCAGCTCCGCGATGAACGGGGCGATCTACGACTCGACCTTCAACGTCTTCTTCAAGCTGAAGTACGCGAAGACGTACGACGCGATCCTCTCGACGCCGGTCGGGGTGGGGGACGTGGCGCTCGGCGAGATCGGCTGGGCGCTCATCCGCGGGGGCATCTACGCCACCGCGTTCCTCGTCGTGATGGTCGCGCTGGGGATGGTCCTCTCGCCGTGGGCGCTGCTCGCGCTCCCCGCCGCGCTCCTCGTCGGGTTCGCCTTCGGCGCCGTCGGCATGGCGGCCACGAGCTTCATGCGGACCTGGCAGGACTTCGACCTGGTCCAGCTCGTGATCCTGCCGCTCTTCCTCTTCTCGGCGACCTTCTTTCCGCTCACGACGTACCCGGAGCCGATCCGCGTCCTCGTGGAGCTGACGCCGCTCTACCACGGCGTCGACCTGATCCGCGGCCTGACGACGGGCGCCGTCGGGCCCGGGCTCCTGGTCCATGTCGCCTACCTCGGGGCGATGGGCCTGCTGGGCCTCGCGGTCACGTCGCGGCGCCTGGAGAAGCTGCTGCTGAAGTAGGGGCCGCGGCGTTGTATGCATCAGTGCTGCGTTGGCATGCATATCACTCGGACTACGACCCGCTGGGCGGCACCGCGTGGATCGCTCTGAAGGCCGTCGGCCGCGCGATGCGGCCCTGAATCGCTATCCTGCGGCCATGCGCGAGCCCGATCCGACCCCGACCCCTGAGCCTTCGGCCCACCCCCGCGCCATCGGCATCGACGTCGGCGGGACGGGCGTCAAGGCCGCCGTGGTCGACCTGGTCACGGGCGAGCTGACCTCGCCCCGGATCCGCGAGAAGACCCCCCAGCCGGCGACGCCGGTTGCCGTCGTCGAGACCGTCGGCCTGATCGTCGACCGGCTTGCCGAGGGCGGGCACCTCCACCCGACGATGCCGGCCGGCGCCGGTCTCCCCGGCGTGGTGAAGGGTGGCCGGCTGGTGACCGCGGCGAACATCGACAAGGCGTGGGTCGACTTCGCGGCCCAGGAGGCCCTGGAGGCGCGCCTCGGGCGCCCGGTCCGGCTCGTCAATGACGCCGACGCGGCCGGCCTCGCCGAAGCAGCCTTCGGCGCCGCGAAGGACGTGCCCGGGACCGTCCTCCTCCTCACGATCGGCACGGGCATCGGGAGCGCCATCCTGGTCGACGGCCGGCTCCTGGAGTCGACCGAGTTCGGCCACATCCTCTACCGCCGCAAGAGCGCGGAGCTCTGGATCTCCGGCGCGGCCCGCGTGCGACGGGCGATCGGCTGGCGACGCTGGGCCCGCGAGTTCAGCGAGTACCTCGCCCTCGTCGAGGCGTGGTTCTGGCCCGATCTCATCATCCTGGGCGGCGGCGTCAGCAAGGAGTACGCCAAGTACGGGAAGTGGCTGAAGTCGCGGGCGCCGATCGTGACGGCCCGGTTCCTGAACACCTCCGGGATCATCGGCGCGGCGCTCGCCCCCGGTGGCCACGAGGAGGCCCCGGCGGACTGACTGCGCGCGAGCGCCGGGCTGCTCCCTACCGTCCGGGCCGCTTTCCGTAGACTTCCCCACGCAGATGACGACCCAGCGCGACTACTACGACATCCTCGGCGTCGAGCGCGGCGCGACCGACGCCGACCTCAAGAAGGCCTTCCGCAAGCTCGCCCAGCAGTGGCACCCGGACGTAAACCGCGACGACGACGCCGACGAGCGCTTCAAGGAGATCAACGAGGCCTACCAGGTCCTCTCGGACCCCGGCCGGCGCCAGGCCTACGACATGTTCGGCCGGGCCGGGGCCGGCGCCGGTGGCTTCGACCCGGGCGCCCAGCCCGGCTTCGGCGCCTTCTCCGACCTCTTCGACGCCTTCTTCGGCGGGAGCGCCGCGGGCGGCGGCGTTCGTCGCGGCCGGGCGGCCGTCGGCTCCGACCTCCGCTACGACCTGCGGATCACCTTCGAGGAGTCGATGCGGGGAACCGAGAAGGAGATCGAGTTCGCGGTCCTCGACCGTTGCGCCTCCTGCTCCGGCAGCGGGGCCAAGAGCGGGTCCGCCGCGGGGGTCTGCCCCCAGTGCGGCGGCCGCGGCGAGATCCGCCATACCCGCCAGACGATGCTGGGCCAGATGGTCAACGTCGTGGCCTGCCCGCGCTGCCGGGGCGAGGGGAAGATTGTCGAATCGCCGTGCGAGGACTGCGCCGGCGACGGCCGGAAGCAGCGTACGAAGCGGCTGCGCGTCTCGGTCCCGGCCGGGATCGACGACGGCCACCAGATCCGGCTCTCGACCGAGGGTGAGGTCGGTCCGCGGGGCGGACCGCCGGGGAGTCTCTACGTCGCGATCCACGTGGCGGCGCACCCCCGGCTGCGGCGCGAGGGGACCGAGCTCTACCACGAGCTCGACCTCTCGATCGCCCAGGCGGCGCTGGGCACGACGGTCCGCGTGCCGACGGCAGACGGCGACGAGGATCTCGAGATCAAGCCGGGCACTCAGCCGGGGACCGAGATCCGCCTCCGCGGCCGCGGCGCGCCGCACCTTCGCCGCCCGGGCGCGCGCGGTGACCTCCACGTGCTGGTCGACGTGACGGTCCCGACGAAGCTCAGCAAGGAGCAGCGCGAGGCGCTGGAGGCGTACGCCACGGCCTCCGGGGAGACGAACCTGGGCACCGGCAAGGGCGGCGTCTTCGAGCGGATCAAGGACGCCCTCGGGTGAGCGCCGGGCCCGACCCGGCCCCTCGCGGGCTCGCCGGCGATGGCGCCTGGCTCGAGCTGGCGGTCACCTGCGACCCGGAGGCGGTGGAGGCCGTCAGCGAGATCCTCGCCCGCGCCGCCCCGGGCGGCGTGAGCATCGAGCCGGGGTCCACGTTCCTCGACGAGGGGCTCGGCGCGGCGGTCGACGCATCCGCGCCGGCGACGGTCAGGGCCTACCTGCCCGCGCGTGACCTGGGCGCCACCGGGCGCGCGGCCGGAGAGGTGGATCGGGCCCTTGGCCACCTCCAGGCGTTCGGGCTGCGGGAGATCGGGGAGCTGCGGACACAGGTCGTCCGCGAGTCCGACTGGGCCTCCGCCTGGAAGCGCCACATCGGCGTCCTGCGGATCGGGCGCGGGATCGTGATTCGGCCGACCTGGCGCCGGCACCGCCGCCTGCCCGGCGACGTGGTGATCTCCATGGATCCCGGGATGGCCTTCGGGACCGGGCTCCACCCGACCACGCGGCTCTGCCTGGCCGGGATCGAGCGCTGGGCGGACGAGGGGCTCCTCGCCGGCGGCCCGCCGGGTTCAGCCGACGGCCCGCGGGGCGTGCCCCCGGGTCCCGCCCGGCTCCTCGACGTCGGCTGCGGATCGGGGGTCCTCGCGATCGCCGCCGGGCTGCTGGGCGCCGGTGCGCTCGTCGGCGTCGACACGGACCCGATCGCCGTCGAGGCGACGCTCGCGAACGCGCGGCGCAACCGCGTCGCACGCCGGCTCCGGGCGTGGCGCGGTTCCCTCCCGTCGGGCGCCGGACCCTTCGACCTCGTCGCCGCCAACCTCATCGCGTCGGTGCTCGTCGCGCTGGCCGCCGACCTCGCCGCCGAGCTGCGGCCGGGCGGCAGGCTGCTGGCGTCGGGGATCTTCGTCGATCGCGAGGCCGACGTGCGGGCGGCCTTCGCGGGCGCGGGCCTCCGCGTCCTCCGGCGCGAGCCCGAGGGCGACTGGGTGGCCCTGGAGGCCGACCGGCCGCCGGGGTAGGC
>JAZDPM010000145.1:0-10343 GCA_043797725.1 Chloroflexota bacterium | reverse complement strand
GATGAGCGTATCTACGATGGCTCGACTCGCCGAGGGCGATTCCGCGGAGCCGGACTCGACGCTCCAGAGCGCGATCCGGCTGGTCGCGAGCTACATCCCGGCCGAGGCGATCGCCGCCTATATCGTCGTCCTGGGGATCCTGAACCCGGCCGCGGACGCCACGTCGGACGAGGTGACCGCGATCCGGGTCGTCAGCTTCCTCATCGGCGTCGTCGTGGCGATCGGGCTGGCCTTCATCACGTTCAAGGGCCACCAGCTGACCAGGCGCGAGCAGCGCCGACGGGAGTTCATCGTGGCCGGGATGGCCGCGGTGTCCTTCGCGATCTACGCGGCAGCCATGCCCTCGTTCTTCGTGAAGACCAACATCCTCACGATCGCCTGGGGGCAGTGGGCTGCGATCCTCGCCATCGTGGTGGCCCTGTCGATGCCGGCGATCGCCAAGGCGCTCGGCGTTCGCAAGTAGTCGCCCGGCGGGCCCGAGGGCGAACGGCAGGAGGATGGCGGGCCCGAGGGCCCGCCATCTCGCACCCTGACGCGTCCCCGTCCGGGCAGACGAGCGGCGCAGGTCGCGAGCAGGTCAGGGCGCGCGTGACGCCGCCGGCCAGCCCTCGGCGACGAGGTTGGCCACGAGGGCGGTCCACCCTGCCTGGGCGTCCGCCCCGATCCCCTCGCCGGTCTCCGCGTCGAAGTACTCGTGGAAGCCGCCCGTGGCCTGCCAGTCGGCCTCGACCGTTCGGACAACCCGTTCGCGAACAGTGGCCGCCAGCGTCGCGTCGAGCGGCGTCAGCGCCTCGACGAGCAGGTAGTTGATCGGCACCCAGACCGGCCCACGCCAGTTCGAGTTGACACCGCGCTCCTTGGCGTAGCCGGGCTGGTAGATGACGCTCGCGGCCGAGACGGACCGCACCCCGTACGGGGACAGGAGCTGCTGCGGGTCGCGCACCGCGGCGAGCACGCGTTCCACGCGATCGGCGGGGACGATCCCGGCGATGAGCGGGATGAGGCCGCTGTACGACTTCGTGGGGATGAAGCTCCGGCCGTCCGCGTCGAGGTCGAAGTAGAAGCCGGCGCCCTCGTCCCAGAGGTTCGCGTTGACCGCGGCGGCGATCGTTTCGGCGTCCGCGGCGTAGCGGGCTGCGGCGGCGGTGTCGCCGAGGGCGTCGGCGATCCTGCCCAGGTAGCGGGCAAAGAACGCCATCCAGCCGGAGCCGTCGGCCTGCGCCTGGCCCGCACCGCGTGGCAGGTTGTCCATCCCAAGGAACCCGCCGGTGAAGAGGCCGACCGGCTCGACGGCGTTCGCCTTCCACCAGTAGTCGTAGAGGTGCTGCAGGCCCGGGTAGACCTCGCGCAGGAACTCGGTGCCGGCGCCCGCCTGGTGGACCCGCCACGCCGACCAGGCGAAGACCGGCGGGCACTCGACGCCCATCACCCATTCCGCGCAGGGGACGGCGCCGCTCGGCTGCTGCCAGCGGTCGCCCAGGATGAAGCGCAGCTGGTCCGCGGCGAGCTGGGGGTCGATGATCGACGCCGTCACCGCCTGGAAGCCGGTGTCCCAGCTGGCCAGCCAGGGGAACTCCCACTTGTCGGGCATGATCAGGACGTCGTGCGCGTCCACCTTCCCGGCCCAGGCGGGAGCGTAGGACGAGGCGCCGTCCCAGGTGTAGAGGCTCTGGCTCCAGAGCAGGCTCATGAGCGCCTGGCGGTAGACCGCCTCGTGGGCCGTGACCCGGTCCGCGAAGAGGCCGTCCGCCTCGCCGCGGCGAAAGGCGAGGGTCTGGTCCGCCCTGCCGAGCAGCTCGCCCGCGCGCGCCTCCGCGGCCGCGCGATCCGACGCCTCGGCCCAGGCGAAGCGCAGGGCGCTCGACGCGCCGGCAGCGAGCTCCAGGCGGTAGGCGAGCGCGCCGATGTGGCCAGGCCCGGAGCCCGCGAGCTCCCCATCCCGCAGGTTCGCGTCGAGGGTCCGTTTCTGGTCGCTCACCTGGGAGCTGGTCGGGGCGGCGCCCACGATCGCCACGACCGACGACCGCCCGCGCAGGAGGAGCCCGTTGGAGATGAGCTCCACGCGCAGGGCCGGGTCGTGGAACCAGCCCTTCAGGACGAGGTCGAGCGGGGCGACGTCGAGGCCCGTGTTCTTCGCCGTGGCCTGCAGGACGCCCGACCGGTCGTCGGCGCGGGCGCCCTCGAAGGTGATCTCGAAGTGGGGCTTGGCGGCGGGGTAGACGAGGACGTAGCGGTGGTAGCTGCTGGTGGGCGTGTTCTCGCCGAAAGTGCGCCGGTCGACGATCGCCTCGCCGTGCTCGCCCGACGGGTTGCTCCACCCGAAGAGCCGCTCGGCCACCCGCACCTGGCGCCCATCCCAGGCCGCCCAGCCGATGGCGAACGCGCCGTCGCGGGTGGTCAGCCCGGCGATCCCGTCCTCGCCGTATCGGTACTCGGTCTTGCCCGCCTCGAGATAGTCGAGGCCCCACCCGTCGCCGCCGACCGCCTCGCGCGGCGAGCCCCACTCGCGTTCGGAGAGGTATGTGCCCCAGCGCGTGTCCAGCTGGTCCCAGGCGGGCAGCCCGGAGATCGGGCTCGGCGCTGGGGTGGGGTTCGGTACGGACCCCAGCCGGGCCAGCCCGGCGACGCCGAGCACGAGGGCAACGGCGAGAATCGCCAAGACGGCGACCAGCGGTCCCCGGCGCCCGCCCGCCGCGGGGGTCGATGCGCCACCCGGGTGGCCGCCGCCCACGTCCTGCCCGTTGGTCATGTCGCCACCTCTAGGAGCCCGCCGCCAGCGCGGCGCTCACGAGCTCCTGGGCCTCCTCGATGAGGCGTGCCAGATGCTCCGCGCCGCGGAAGCTCTCCGCGTAGACCTTGTAGACGTTCTCGGTCCCCGACGGCCGGGCGGCGAACCAGCCCTGGGTCGTCGTGACCTTCAGGCCGCCGATCGCGGCGCCGTTGCCGGGTGCCGCGGTCAGGATCCCGGTGACAGGATCACCCGCCAGCTCGGTCGCCGTCACCGCCTCCGGCGAGAGCCGGGCGAGGACGGCCTTCTGGGCCGGGGTGGCCGGCGCGTCGATGCGCCGATACGCCGGGGCGCCGAAGCGGGCGGTCAGCTCCGCGTAGGCAGCGGCCGGGTCGCGGCCGGTGCGCGCCGTCAGCTCGGCGGCGAGCAGGCAGGCGATCATCCCGTCCTTGTCGGTCGTCCAGGTCGTGCCGTCGCGGCGCAGGAAGGAGGCGCCCGCGCTCTCCTCGCCGCCGAACCCGATCGAGCCGTCGATCAGGCCCTCGACGAACCACTTGAAGCCGACCGGGACCTCGAGCAGGCGCCGTCCGAGGTCGGCCACGACGCGGTCGATCATGGCGCTCGACACCAGCGTCTTGCCGACGGCCACGTCGGCGCCCCAGGCGCGGGCCCCGCCGAACAGGTAGGCGATCGCGGCCGAGAGGAAGTGGTTCGGGTTGAGCAGGCCGGCCGCCGGCGTCACGATGCCGTGGCGGTCGGCATCCGCGTCGTTGCCGACGGCGAGGTCGAAGCGGTCGCGCAGGGCGACGAGGCCGGCCATCGCGTAGGGAGACGAGGGGTCCATCCGGATCCGGCCGTCCCAGTCGACGGTCATGAAGCCGAAGGTCGGGTCGACCGCGGTGTTCACAACCGTCAGGTCGAGGCCATAGCGCTCGCCGATCGCCGGCCAGTAGTGGACGCTGGCCCCCCCGAGGGGGTCGACGCCCAGGCGCAGGCCGGATCCCCGGATCGCCTCCATGTCCAGGACGGCCCCCAGGTCCTCGACGTAGACACCCCTGAAGTCGTAGGGCCGCGCCGCCGCCCGGGCCCGCTCGTACGGGATCCGGGCAACGCCGCCCACTCCCGCCTCGAGGAGGCGGTTGGCCTCGTCCTGGATCCAGCCCGTCACGTCGGTGTCGGCCGGGCCGCCGTTCGGCGGGTTGTACTTGAAGCCGCCGTCCTCGGGCGGGTTGTGCGAGGGCGTCACGACGATGCCGTCGGCGAGGCCCGTCGTCCGGCCGCGGTTGTGGCGGAGGATGGCGTGCGAGAGGGCGGGCGTGGGAACGTAGCCATCGCCGTCGTCCACCAGCACCTCGACGCCGTCGGCCACCAGGACCTCGAGCGCCGTCCGCATGGCCGGCTCCGAGAGGGCGTGGGTGTCGCGGCCCAGGAAGAGCGGCCCGTCGATCCCCTTCATCCGCCGGTAGCGGGCGACGGCCGCGCTGGCCGCGACGATGTGGGCCTCGTTGAAGGACCGCGCCAGGGACGAGCCGCGGTGCCCGGACGTCCCGAAGGCGACCCGCTGGGCGGGGACCGACGGATCAGGGGCGTCGTCGTAGTAGGCGGCCAGGAGCCGGTCGACGTCGACGAGGATCGACGGGTCGGCCGGCCGGCCGGCGCGGTCGCTGACGGTCATCGTGCTCGTCGCCTCCTGCTCTCCTCGACGTCGGCTCGCCGTGCTCGAAGAGTAGACGGCCGTGCCCGTTCCTCGCCGGGTCCGCGCGCCGGTCGGCCCGGCGGGGCCCCTGCCGAGCCCGCACGCCTACACTCTCGCTGGACAGGTCGAGCACCCGACGCAAAGGAGTGCGGACGTGACGACGGAACACTGCGAAGGCGCGACGGGGCCGCTCTCCCCGACCGAGCTGGAGCGGATCGATGCCTACTGGCGGGCCGCCAACTACCTCTCGGTGGGCCAGATCTACCTGCTGGACAACCCATTGCTCCGGGAGCCCCTCGGCCCCGAGCACGTGAAGCCGCGTCTCCTGGGCCATTGGGGCACGACCCCGGGCCTCAACTTCATCTACGCCCACATGAACCGGGTGATCCGGAACTGGGACCTCGACGCGATCTACATCATGGGCCCCGGGCATGGCGGCCCGGCGACCGTCGCCAACGCCTACCTCGAGGGGACCTACTCCGAGGTCTACCCGAGCATCACCCGCGACCTTGACGGGATGCGCGCGCTCTTCCGCCAGTTCTCGTTCCCGGGCGGCATCCCCAGCCACGTCGCGCCCGAGACGCCCGGGTCGATCCACGAGGGCGGGGAGCTGGGCTACGCTCTATCGCACGCCTACGGCGCGGCGTTCGACAACCCGGACCTCGTGGTCTGCGCGGTCGTCGGCGACGGCGAGGCGGAGACCGGGCCGCTCGCAACGAGCTGGCACTCGAACAAGTTCCTTGATCCGGCCCGCGACGGGGCCGTCCTGCCGATCCTCCACCTCAACGGCTACAAGATCGCGAACCCGACGGTCCTGGCACGGATCCCGCGGGACGAGCTGCGGGCCCTCATGGAGGGCTACGGGCACAGGCCCTACTTCGTCGAGGGCGACGATCCGGCGCTGGTCCACCAGCAGATGGCCGCGGCCATGGACACCGTGATCGAGGAGATCCACGCCATCCAGCGTGCGGCGCGCGAGGACGGCGTCACGGAGCGGCCGCGCTGGCCGATGATCGTCCTGCAGACGCCCAAGGGCTGGACCGGCCCGAAGGAGATCGACGGCAAGCAGGTCGAGGGCACCTGGCGATCGCACCAGGTGCCGATGAGCGAGGTCCGCACGAACGCCGCGAACCGCGCGATCCTCGAGACCTGGATGCGCAGCTACCGGCCGGAGGAGCTCTTCGACGCGAACGGCGCCCTCGTCGCGGAGCTGGCCGAGCTCCCGCCGCACAGCCACCGGCGGATGAGCGCGAACCCCCACGCCAACGGCGGCCTCCTCCTCCGCGACCTGGCGATGCCCGACTTCCGCGACTACGCGGTGGACGTGCCCGCCCCGGGGGCGAGCACGAGCGAGCCGACCCGGGTCCTCGGGACGTTCCTGCGCGACGTCATGGACCGCAACCGGGAGACCTTCCGCGTCTTCGGCCCGGACGAGACGGCCTCGAACCGCCTGGGCGCCATCCTGGAGGTGACCGACAAGACGTGGGTGGCCGAGATCATCCCGGGCGACGACGGCCTCGCCCCCGATGGGCGGGTGATGGAGGTCCTCTCCGAGCACCAGTGCCAGGGCTGGCTGGAGGGCTACCTCCTCACCGGCCGGCACGGCCTCTTCAACTGCTACGAGGCCTTCATCCACATCATCGACTCCATGTTCAACCAGCACGCGAAGTGGCTGAAGGTGGCCGCCGACATCCCTTGGCGGCGCCCGATCGCCTCGCTCAACTACGTCCTGAGCTCGCTCGTCTGGCGCCAGGACCACAACGGCTTCAGCCACCAGGACCCGGGCTTCATCGACCACGTGGTCAACAAGAAGGCCGAGCACATCCGGGTCTACCTGCCGCCCGACGCGAACACCCTCCTCTCGGTGGGCGACCACTGCCTGCGCAGCCGGAACTACGTCAACGTGATCGTGGCCGGCAAGCAGCCCTCGCCGAACTGGCTGACGATGGACCAGGCCGTCCTCCACTGCACCCGCGGCATCGGCATCTGGGACTGGGCGAGCAACGACCAGGGCGGCGAGCCCGACGTCGTGATCGCGTGCGCGGGCGACATCCCGACCCTCGAGGCGCTCGCGGCGGTCGACCTGATCCGGCACCACCTGCCCGACGTCAAGGTCCGCTTCATCAACGTCGTCGACCTCATGCGGCTCCAGGACGCGCGGGAGCATCCCCACGGCCTCTCCAGCGCCGAGTTCGACGCGCTCTTCACGACCGACAGGCCGATCGTCTTCGCCTACCACGGCTACCCCTCACTCATCCACCAGCTCACCTACCGGCGGACCAACCACCGAAACCTTCACGCGCGGGGCTACAAGGAGGAGGGCACGACCACGACCCCGTTCGACATGGTCATGCTCAACGACCTCGACCGGTTCCACCTCGTCATCGACGTCATCGACCGGGTCCCGGGGCTCGGCCCGCGGGCAGGCCACGTGCGGCAGCTCATGGTCGACAGGCGGATCGAGGCCCGGGCCTACACCCGGCGCGAGGGCGAGGACGCCCCCGAGATCCGGGGCTGGGCGTGGCCGGCGTAGGCGGCGAGGCGGCGGGCGACGTCGGCAGCGGCGTCGGCGGCGGCGTCGGCGGCGGCGCCCCGAGCGATCCCGACGCCCGGATCCTCGTCGTCAACGCGGGATCCAGCAGCCTCAAGCTGCGGGTCCTCGACGCGTCCGACGCCGTCGTCGCGACGGCCGACCTGCCGGCCCCGCGCGGGTCGACGGGTGCCGCGGCCATCGCCGCGGCCGTCGCCGGGTTCGGGCAGATCCGGGCCGTCGGCCACCGGATCGTCCACGGCGGGACTCGCTACAGCGGCCCGGTCCTCCTGGACGATGAGGTCGAGGCAAACCTGCGGGCGCTCACGGACCTCGCCCCGCTCCACCAGCCGAAGTCGCTCGCGGCGCTGGCCGCGGTGAACACGGTCCTGCCGGACGTGCCGGCGGTGGCCTGCTTCGACACCGCCTTCCACGCCGGGATGCCGGCCGCCGCCACGACCTATGCGATCCCGCCCGAGTGGCGGAAGCGCTGGGCCCTCCGCAAGTACGGCTTCCACGGGCTGTCGCACGCCTACGCCTCGCGCCGGGCCGCGGAGCTGCTCGGGCGGCCCGTGGAGGAGCTGCGGATCGTGACCTGCCACCTCGGCGCCGGCGCGTCCCTGGCGGCGATCCGGGACGGCCGCTCGGTCGACACGACGATGGGCTTCACGCCGCTCGACGGGCTGGTGATGGCCACCCGCTCGGGCAGCATCGACCCGGGCCTGGTCCTCTGGCTTGAGGAGCACGTGGGAATGCCGCCGGCGGAGCTGGCGTCCACCCTGGAGCACCGCTCCGGGCTCCTGGGCCTCGCCGGGACGGCCGACATGCGAGCGATCCTGGCGGCCGAGGCGGCCGGCGACGAGGCGGCGACCCTGGGGCTCGGCGTCTACCTCCACCGGCTCCGCGCCTCGATCGCGGCGATGGTCGCCGCCCTGGGAGGCCTCGACGTGCTGGTCTTCACGGGCGGCGTCGGCGAGAACGCACCTGCGATCCGCGAGCGGGTGGCGGCCGACCTCGCCTATCTTGGGGTGGCGCTGGATCCGGCGGTCAACGCCGCCGCGGCCGGCGACACGGAGATCGGTGCGCGGGGCGCACCCGTGCGGACGCTCGTGATCCGCGCCCGCGAGGACCTCGAGATCGTGCGCGAGGTGCGCCAGGTCCTGGGGCTGCCTGCTCGCACCCGCGCCTGATCGCCGGGAGCAACGCGGCGCAGATCCGTGACGCGGGGCGGCACGCCTCCGTCAGGGGATCGGCGCGACGTCCAGGAGGGTGCTCCGGACGGGCGGGTCGCCGGCCGGCCGGTGCGCGTTGAAGACCGAGTAGAAGACGCCGCCCGAGACCGTCTTCGCGCCGGACGACCCGACGAGCGTGACGCTGACCAGGCGCCCGGAGACCCCGCGGTCGCGCAGATCGAGGGCCGTCAGCGTCCCGACGTCCGTCCGGCCGTCGGCGGCGAAGATGGCGGAGAGCTGGGCGATCGGGTAGGCCTTCGTCTGCCAGGTGGCGTAGGGAGCGGCCGCATCGTAGGGGATGCCGTTCGCGTCCCGGTCCGGCGAGCCGCGCAGGTACGAGACGGGCGTTGCCACCTTCGCGCCTGTCGCCGAGACGTAGACGTTCTCGTTGTTCTCGGTCGCCCCGCCGCCGGTCGAGTGGAAGAGCGCCCTCGCGATCGCAGTGCCGCTGCGAAGGACCTGGTTGACGGTGTCGGCGATGACGGCGTCCGCGGTCGCGGTCTCGCCGCGGACGCCGCGGTAGACCTGCGAGCGGGTGTCGTCGTAGACGTCGAAGGTCGAGACGCCGGGCTGGAGGCGCGCGACCGCGTACGACCGTGCCGCGATCGTCTGCGCCGTGCGCGCCGCGACCGGCCAGCTGGACGGCATCTCGGCGGGCACGACGCCCCGCAGGTACGACTCCAGGGGCAGCTCGTTCACGACGTCGGCCTTCGCGCCGGACAGGAGAACGCGCAGGGTCCCGCGGTAGGTGCCGTAGGTGGCGGAGCGGGCCGGCAGCTGGAGGGTCGTGGCGTCGGTCGTGCCCTGGACGCGGATGTCGGCCGGGGCCGGGGCGTCGTAGAGGACCGTGCCGCCGGCCGTGTCCACGACAGCGCGCCACGAGGTGACCGGGCCGATGGTCGCCGGGATCAGGCGCAGGCGGGCGTCGGCCGGGAACGTCGCGGCGACGCCGTCGATCGTCCACGCGTCGCCGCGGCCGTGGACCGTCAGCGGGCTCGCGGCACTCGGCGCGTGGTTGTCGAGGAGCAGCACGCGGATCGTCGCTCCGTCGGGCAGGTAGCCGATCGTCGTCCCCGGGTAGTAGTGGGCCAGGATCTCCGGGGCGCCCTGCCCCGCGAGGGCGCGCCCGCGCGCGCCGTACTGGGAGAGTCCCACGCCGTGGCCCCAGCCGCGGCCGAAGAGCGTCACGCTCTCGCCCAGCGTGGTGAGCCCCGCGATCGACGCGGGCGGCATCGCCGCGGCAGGGACGGGCGCGAGAAGGCCGGTGGCCACGTAGAGCGCGGCGACGCCGTAGAGGGAGCCGACGGCCGTCCCGTTGACGTGGCTGATCCGGTACCAGGTTGAGCCCGCCTTCCACCCCGCGCAGTTGGTGCCCCAGGCCGAGCCGTCCACCGCGGCTTCCACGGTGACCGTCGCCCCGACCGAGAGCCGCGCCCCGATCGGCGCGCTCGTGGACGCAGCGGTCCGGAAGTTCACGCCGTCACAGGCCGGGGCCATGGCCCCGGGGGCCGGCGTCGGGGCCGGCATGGGCAGCGCGGGGTCGGACCCCGGCGTCGGTGCCGGGGGAGTCGTCGGGGTGGGGGCCGGGGCCAGGGCCGGCCCGCCGTCGGCGAAGAGGCAGGCGAAGTAGGTCCGGGTCGTGCCCGGCACTGTTGCCGAGCCGCAGCCGAAGCGCTGGTAGGCGGCGAGCTCGGACGTCCGGTGCGCCGTGGAGCTCATGAAGCTGCGCTGGGCCATTGCCACGGTCTGCGGCGTGCTGATCGTCCCGCCGGCACAGCTCCCGCCGCCGATGTCGCAGCCCAGCTCATAGGTCAGCGGGCTCACGCCCAGCATGTTCCAGTGGAGGGTCTCGCTGCGAGCCAGCGAATAGCCGAAGACCGAGCGGACGATGTCGAGCGCGGGGTAGGGCGTCGTCGTCCCGGCCTTCTGGCAGCCCAGGACGTAGTGCCCGAAGTAGGAACGGGCGGCCATGTCCGCGGCGCGCCCGCGGAGCACCAGGCCGGGGTCCGTCGGGCAGGTGAAGGAGGCGTCGCGGGCGATGGCCGCGAGCCCCGGGTCCACCAGCAGGGCGGGCCGGCCGAGCGCGGCGCGATCGAGGTTGACCAGCCGCATGAGCTCGGCGCCGAGGGCATCGGCCGTCGCCGACGCGGGCTCCGT
>JAZDPM010000113.1:0-9912 GCA_043797725.1 Chloroflexota bacterium | reverse complement strand
TCCGCCCGCCGGACGCCGAGGCGGCGCGGTGCACCCCTGATCCGGAGAATCATCGCCTCCCGTGACCGACAAGCACGTTCCCGTCTTTGCCCGCGCCGTCGTCGCCCTGAACGGCGGATCGTCCGACGCACAGATCCTGCGCCTCGTCCTGGAGCTGGCGAAGCCCGCCCATGCCGAGGTCGTCGCAGTCCACGTCGTCGAGATCGACTGGACTCAGCCCCTGGACGCGAACGTCGCCGACCTCAGCGAGGATGCCCAGCGCGTCCTCGACATGGCCGACACCCAGGCCGAGCAGGCCAAGCACGCGCTGGAGGCGGTCCTGATCCAGGCGCGTGACGTCGGCGCCGCCCTCGTCGACGAGGCGGTGGAGCGGGACGCCGACCTCCTGGTGCTCGGCCTCCCCTATCGCAAGCGATTCGGCGGCGATTTCGCCATCGGCCGAACCGTTCCCTACGTCCTGAAGAACGCTCCGTGCGCCGTGTGGGTCGCGCGCGAGGCCATGCCCGAGGAGCACCGACCATGAGAGCCGTCATCGTCGGCTGCGGACGCGTCGGCGCCACGATGGCGCAGGCGCTGGATGCCGCCGGCCACGAAGTCACCATCCTCGATCTCGTCACCCGCGCGTTCGACCGCCTGCCGGCGACCTTCCGGGGCAACGCGCTGCGCGGGGACGGGACGGACGAGGACACGCTGCGCCGCGCCGGCACGCAGGGCGCGGACCTCTTCCTGACCCTCACCGAGGGCGACAACCGCAACGTCATGGCCGCCCAGCTCGCCGTCGAGGCACTCGGGGTCCAGCGCGTCTACGCCAAGGTCAATGATCCCGTGAGAGCGCAGGACTACGCGGAGCTGGGGATCGGGACGATCTGCCGGACCACGATGATGGCCGACGCGCTGCTCGGCGCCCTCGGGCAGCCGGGCAGCGGGGAGGCTTCGCTGCGCGAGGGATCCGGCCACGACCACGAGGCCGCGCCGGCGGCCGCGGCACCGGACATCGGGGAGGGCTGAGCCATGTTCGTGCTGGTCGTGGGTGGCGGGAAGGTCGGCTACTACCTGACCAAGGAGCTGAGCGAGTCGGGCCACGAAGTCGTCCTCATGGAGAAGGACCGCATCCGGGCCAACCAGATTGCCGACGAGATCGGCTCGATCGTCGTGGCCAAGGACGGCTGCGAGGGCAGTGCGCTCGCCGAGGCGGGGGCGAACCGGGCCGACGTCGTGGCGGCGGTCACCGGCGACGACGAGGACAACCTGGTCATCTGCCAGATGGCCAAGCACCATTTCGCCGTGCCCAAGACGATCGCCCGGGTGAACAACCCGAAGAACGAGCCGCTGTTCAGCCACCTCGGCGTCGACGAGCTGGTCTCGCCCACGCGGATGATCCTGGGCTCGATCGAGCAGGAGATCCCGGTCTACGAGGTGCTCCACCTGGCCCAGCTGTCGGGCCACTTCGAGCTCGTCGAGGCGCTCCTCGACGAGAACTCCCCGGCCACCGGCCGGAACCCCCGGGACATCGAGCTGCCAGCGGCATGCGCGATCGTGGCCATCGTCCGGGACGACGTGGCCCAGGCGATCCACCCCGACACGGTGCTCCGGGCCGGCGACAAGGTGATCGCCACGGGGCGCCCGGAATGCGAGCCGGCGCTCCACGAGACGCTGATCGGGACGGCCGTCCAGGGCGCGGCCCCGTAGCCGTCCAGGGCGCGGCCCGGGGGGCGATGTGCCACGGGGGTACCGAACGAGTACAGATGCTTGACAACATGATTGTCATGGTTCTACCCTGCGGTGGTGTCTGAAGCCGCGGCAACGTGCCGCACCACGGGCACCCGACCGGGCGGAGCCCGGGCAGAGCCCACCACCGCACCCGGAGGTGCCGACGCCATGACGATCATCCGCCGGGCCAACCCGTTCGACGAGCTGTTCACGCTCCGGCGGGCCATGGACCGACTCTTCGACGAAGACGTCTTCCACCCGCGCACCTGGCGCTCCGTCGCGGTCGCTGCCGAGCCGGCGCTCGACATCACGACGAATCCCGACGAGCTCGTTGTGAAGGCCAGCCTTCCCGGCTGGAAGCCGGAGGACGTGGAGATCACTCTCTCCGGCAGCACCCTCACGATCTCCGCGGAGATGAAGGAGGAGGCCCGCCGCGAGGACGAGTCCTGGATCCTCAACGAGATCCGCCGGTCCAGCTTCAGCCGGACGCTGGAGCTCCCGGAGGGGCTGGTCGGCGACCGGGCCAGCGCCACCCACGAGCGCGGCATCCTCACCCTCCGCATCCCCAAGGCGGAAGAGATCAAGCCGAAGCAGATCCGGATCACGGCGACCGGCGAGGCGCAACCCGAGCGCGAGCCTGGCGGGGCCGGCACGGCCGGCTGACGGGGCACCGCGCATGTTTCGCGGCCGGCTCGATCGGGACCCGACCCGACCCGTCTACGTCATCTCCGTCGCCGCCCGGATCGTTGCCGTCCATCCGCGGACGCTCCGGATCTACGAGGAGGAGGGCCTGATCGAGCCGGCCCGCACGCCCACGAACATCCGCCTCTACTCTGACGAGGACATCCGCCGGATCCTCTGGATCCGGCACCTGACCCAGCAGCGCGGCGCGAACCTCGCCGGGATCCGTATCCTCTTCGAGCTGGAGGAGCGCCTCGGCGTCCGCATCCTCGAGGCGCTCTGCGACGAAGGAACGGGTGCCGACCGCGAGGACGGCGTCGCGACGACCGCGGGAACGGCCCACCGTGGCTGATCCCGACCGGCCGCCGACATCCCGGCGAACCACGATCCCAACTACCGGGCGGACCCGACGGACCGCCGCCAGCACCCGGAGGCCCGCAGGTCCCGAGGCCCAGGAGAATCCGATGCCGAAGTCGAAGGCCAGAGCCGGCCGGCCGCCCGCGCCGGTTCGCGAGCTGCCGCTCGTTGCCCTGCGCGAGACCGTGATCTTCCCCGAGATGATCGTGCCGCTCCAGGTGGGACGCGACAAGAGCGTCAACGCGCTCAACGCCGCCGTCGCGGACGGAAGCCTCATCGCGCTCGTCACCCAGCGCCGGGCCGAGCAGGAGGAGATCACGGACGCCGCCGATCTCTACGAGGTCGGCACCCTGGCCAGGATCGCCCAGGTCGTCCAGCTCCAGGACGGGACGGTGCGGGCCATCGTCCAGGGGCAGGGCCGCCTCCGGCTCCACGGCTTCACCTCGACGAGCCCATACCTCCTGGCCCGCGTCGAGGATCTGCCCGACGTCGCGCCGACCGGCGTCGAGATCGAGGCCCTCATCAAGACGGTCCAGGGCCAGATCGAGCAGTACGTCCAATCCGGGGCGCCGGTCCCGCCCGAGGCTGCCGTCGCCGCCCGCAACATCACCGAGCCTGGCCTCCTGGCCGACATGGTGGCCTACAGCCCGGACATGACGACGGTGCAGCGCCAGGAGCTCCTCGAGACGGTCGACGTCGTCGAGCGCCTCAAGCTCTGCTCCGTCTTCCTCGCCCGCCAGGTCGAGATCCTCGAGCTCAAGGGGAAGATCCAGAGCGAGGTCAAGTCCGAGATGGACAAGACCCAGCGGGAGTACATCCTCCGAGAGCAGCTGAAGGCGATCCAGCGAGAGCTCGGCGAGGACGACCCCCAGCAGGCCGAGATCCACGAGCTGCGCGAGAAGGTCGAGGGGTCCGGGATGCCCGACGAGGTGCGCACCCGCGCCCTCAAGGAGATAGACCGGATGAGCCGGATCCCGTCCGCCTCCCCGGAGGTCGGCGTCATCCGGACCTACGTCGACTGGCTGGTCGGCCTGCCGTGGACCACGTCCACGACCGACAACCTCGACATCAAGGAAGCGGCGAAGATCCTCGAGACCGACCACTACGGCCTCGAGAAGGTCAAGGAGCGAATCCTCGAGTACCTCGCGGTCCGCGCCCTCGCCGACACGATCCGCAGCCCGATCCTCTGCTTCGTTGGCCCGCCCGGCGTGGGCAAGACCTCGCTAGGCAGGAGCATCGCCCGGGCGATGGGCCGCAAGTTCGTGCGGATGAGCCTCGGCGGCGTGCACGACGAGGCCGAGATCCGCGGCCACCGCCGGACCTACATCGGGGCGCTCCCGGGCCGGGTCATCCAGAGCATCAAGACGGCCGGCACGAACAATCCCGTCTTCATGCTCGACGAGGTCGACAAGCTGGGGATGGACTTCCGGGGCGACCCATCGTCGGCCCTCCTCGAGGTCCTCGACCCGGAGCAGAACAACACCTTCCAGGACAACTACCTGGAGGTGCCCTTCGACCTCACGAAGGTGCTCTTCATCACGACCGCCAACCTCCTCGACCCGATCCCGCCCCCCTTGCGCGACCGGATGGAGGTCATCGGGCTCCCCGGCTACACGCAGCTCGAGAAGATCGAGATCGGGAAGCGCTTCCTCCTTCCCAAGCAGCTCCACAACCACGGGCTCACCGGGAAGCACATCGAGATCCCCGACGAGGCCTTCGTCACGCTCGTCCAGGCCTACACCCACGAGGCCGGCGTCCGGAACCTGGAGCGCGAGCTCGCCAACGTCATGCGCAAGGTCGCCCGACAGGTTGTCGAGGGCCGCAAGCGCAAGACCGTCGTCGACAACCGGAAGCTCCTCGAATACCTCGGCCCGCCGCGCTTCGAGTACGGCGAGCTGGAGGCCGAGGACCAGACGGGGGCCGCCACCGGCCTCGTCGTCACCGAGGTCGGGGGCGATGTCGTGGCCGTCGAGGTCACGAAGATGGAGGGTCGCGAGGACTTCATCCTCACCGGCCAGCTTGGTGACGTCATGAAGGAGTCCGCTCGCGCGGCGCTCTCGTGGATCCGCGCCAACGCCGCCCGCCTGGGCGTCGACCGCGAGGTGTTCGAGAAGAACACGCTGCACATCCACGTCCCGGCCGGGGCAATTCCCAAGGACGGACCGTCGGCCGGGATCACGATGGCGACCGCCATGGTGAGCGCGCTCACCGGCATCCCGGTTCGCAAGGACGTGGCGATGACCGGCGAGATCACCCTGCGCGGCCGGGTCCTCCCCATCGGCGGTCTGAAGAGCAAGATCCTGGCGGCGCACCTGTCGGGCGCCCGCCTCGTGATCCTCCCGAAGAAGAACGAGAAGGATCTCCAGGACATCCCCGACGAGATCCGGAAGCAGATCAAGCTCATCCTCGTGGACTCGATGGACCAGGTCCTCGACGGCGCGCTCCGGCGAAAGCCGAAGACGCTCGTCGTCAAGGCACCCGGGTCCGGCGGCGGCCCGCGGAAGAGCGCCCCGCTCGCGGTCCCGGCACCGCCGCCCGGCTTCCCGGCCGACCAGCCGCCGGCGATCGCGACGGGCCGCTGAGCCGACCCCGGCCACGGGGGGCGCCGTGGACTACAAGGACTACTACGCCATCCTGGGCGTGCCCCGCACGGCCTCGACCGGGGAGATCCGGAAGGCCTTCCGTGCGCTCGCCCGGAAGCACCACCCGGACCGCAACCCGGGCGATGCCGAAGCGGAGCGCCGCTTCAAGGAGGCCAACGAGGCCAACGAGGTCCTCGCCGACCCCGCCAAGCGGAAGCAGTACGACGAGCTCGGCGCCCATTGGCAGGAGTACGCCGGCATGGGCGGCCGGGCGGGCGGCGACCCGTTCGGACCGGGCGGCCCCTTCGCGGGCTTTCGGCCGGCCCGGGCGGGGAGCGCACCCGGCGGGGTCCGTTTCGAGTACGCCGGCGACCTGGGCGGCTTCTCCGACTTCTTCCGCACCTTCTTCGCCGGCGGGGCGGCCGGCGCTGCCGGCGGCGCGGCCGGACCGGGCGGCATGCCCGGCATGGACGGTCGCCGGCGCGCAGGGCCCCGGCGGCCCGTGGCGATTCCGCCCGTGGAGGCCGCCGTCCCGGTCGCCCTCGAGGACGCGGCGGCCGGCGGGACGCGCCTGATCGAGGTGGACGGCCGTCGCCTGGAGGTGGCGATCCCCGCCGGCGTCGAGAGCGGCAGCCGGATCCGGCTCCGGGGCCAGGGCGGCGGCTCGGGGGCGGAAGCCCGCGACCTGGTCCTCGTGGTCGCCGTGCGGCCCCACCCCGTCTTCACCCGCGACGGTGCCACGCTCACGCGCGACCTCCCGGTGACGCTCGGGGAGGCGCTCCTCGGCGCGGAGGTGCCGGTCACGACGCTCGGCGGGAAGCGGCTCCTCCTGCGGATCCCCGCCGGGACCCAGCCGGGCCGGGTCATCCGCCTCGCCGGCCAGGGGATGCCACGCCTCAAGGGCGGCGACCGGGGCGACCTGCTCGTCCGCGTGCGGGTGGTCATGCCCGCCCTCGACGAGCGTGGGCAGGCCGCCGCCGCCACCTTCCGCGACGCCATCGACCAGCCCGACCCCCGGCGGACGCCTGAGCCCGCCGCCCACACCCGGAGCACGACCGCACCATGAACCTCGAACGCTTCACCCAGAAGGCCCAGGAGGCGATCGCCGGGGCGCAGGCGCTGGCCGAGCGACTTCGGAGCCCGATCCTCGACGCCGAGCACCTGCTCGCCGCCCTCGCCGAGGACGATGACGGGATCCCCGCCCAGACGCTCCGCCGCATGGGCGTGGACCTGGCCGCCTTCCGCGGCGAGCTGGCGGGGCTCCTCGCCCGGCGGGCGAAGGTCGCGGGCGGCCAGCTGACCCTCGACCCGCGCACGCGCCGCGTGCTGGAGCGCGCGGCGGAGGAGGCACGGCGCCTGGGCGACGAGTACGTCTCGACGGAGCACCTGCTCCTGGGGATCGTCGACGTCGGGGGCGAGGGCCAGGCCCTCCTGGACCGGCACGGCGCGGGTCGCGAAGCCTTCCTCGGCGCGCTCGCCGGGATCCGGGGCGGCCAGCGCGTCACGTCGGCGACGCCGGAGAGCACCTACCAGGCCCTGGAGAAGTACGGCCGCGACCTGACCCAGGAGGCGCGGGCCGGGAAGCTCGACCCGGTAATCGGCCGTGACGACGAGATCCGGCGGGTCATCCAGGTTCTCTCCCGCCGGACGAAGAACAACCCTGTCCTCATCGGCGAGCCCGGCGTCGGCAAGACGGCCATCGTGGAGGGACTCGCCCAGCGGATCGTCCGCGGCGACGTCCCCGAGACGCTCAAGGAGAAGCGGGTCGTGGCCCTGGACCTGGGCGCCCTCATCGCCGGCGCGAAGTACCGCGGCGAGTTCGAGGAGCGCGTCAAGGCCGTCCTGCGGGAGATCAAGGAGAGCGAGGGGCGGATCGTCCTCTTCATCGACGAGCTGCACACGGTGGTGGGCGCCGGCGCCGCCGAGGGGGCGATGGACGCCTCCAACCTGCTCAAGCCGATGCTCGCCCGCGGCGAGCTCCACACGATCGGGGCGACGACGCTCGACGAGTACCGCAAGCACGTCGAGAAGGACGCCGCCCTGGAGCGCCGCTTCCAGCCGGTCCTCGTCGACCAGCCCACGGTGGAGGAGACGATCTCGATCCTGCGCGGCCTCCGCGAGCGCTACGAGGTCCACCACGGCGTCCGGATCACCGACTCTGCTCTCGTCGCCGCCGCGACCCTGTCGGACCGCTACATCACGGAGCGCTTCCTCCCGGACAAGGCGATCGACCTCGTCGACGAGGCCGCGAGCCGCCTGCGCATGGAGATCGACTCCATGCCGGTCGAGCTCGACGAGCTGGAGCGGCGGCGAGTCCAGCTCGAGATCGAGCGGGAGGCGCTCAAGAAGGAGAAGGACGAGGCGTCGAAGGCGCGCCTCGCCGCCCTCGAGACCGAGCTCGGGGAGATCGCCGAGCAGGCCGGCTCGATGAAGCAGCGCTGGGAGACCGAGAAGGCGGCGATCGCCGGCCTGCGCACGACCAAGGAGGAGCTGGAGGGCGTCCAGCTCCGCATCGAGCAGGCCGAGCGCGAAGCCGACTACGGCACCGCTGCACAGCTCAAGTACGGCACGCTCGTCGAGCTCGGAGAGCGGATGAAGGCCCAGGCGGCCGCTCTCGCAGCGTCGGACGGGGCCCCGCGCCTGCTCAAGGAGGAGGTCGACGCCGACGACATCGCCGAGATCGTCGGCGCCTGGACCGGGATCCCGGTCAGCCGCCTCATGGAGGGCGAGATGGCCAAGCTCGTCCGGATGGAGGAGGCGCTCCACGAGCGCGTCGTCGGCCAGGACGAGGCGATCGAGGCCGTCTCGGACGCCGTCCGGCGGGCCCGGGCGGGGCTCGGGGACCCGCGCCGGCCCATCGGCTCGTTCCTCTTCCTGGGCCCCACCGGCGTCGGCAAGACGGAGCTCGCGCGGACGCTCGCCGCGTTCCTGTTCGACGACGAGCATTCCATGGTCCGGATCGACATGAGCGAGTACATGGAGAAGTTCTCCGTGCAGAGGCTCATCGGCGCCCCGCCCGGCTACGTCGGCTACGACGAAGGCGGCCAGCTGACCGAGGCGGTCCGCCGCCGGCCGTACCAGGTGATCCTCTTCGACGAGATCGAGAAGGCCCACCCGGACGTCTTCAACGTGCTGCTCCAGGTCCTCGACAACGGCCGCCTGACAGACGGCCAGGGCCGCACGGTCGACTTCAAGAACGCCGTCCTGATCATGACCAGCAACGTCGGCAGCCAGGCCATCGCCGCGTATGCGGGACAGCCGGCGGCCGGCGACGCCGGCTACGAGGGGCGGCCGGCCGCCGGCGACGCCACCTACGAGGCGATGAAGCGCGAGGTCCTGGGGATGCTCCGGGGGACCTTCCGGCCGGAGTTCCTCAACCGGATCGATGAGGTCATCGTCTTCCGCGCCCTGACCGGCGAGGACCTGGCCCGGATCGTCGACCTTCTCCTCGCCGAGCTGGGCCGGCGCCTGGCCGGCCGCGACCTGGCGATCGAGGTGACGCCCGCGGCGAAGGCGCTGATCGCCCGCGAGGGCACCGACCCGACGTATGGGGCGCGGCCGCTCAAGCGGACGATCCAGCGCCTCGTGGAGAACCCGCTGGCGCGGGCGCTCCTCCGCGGCGAGTTCAGGCCCGGGGCGACGATCCAGGTGGATGCCGACCCGATCGGTGGCACGCTCGTCTTCACCCAGGAGGGCGCGACGGTGGTCGCCGAGGCCGGCGAGCGGCGCGACGCGCGATCCGGGGCGGGAGAGGCGGTCACTGCCGGGGCCGCCCCATCGATCCTGGACCTGCCCTCGACGGCGCCGCCGAAGAAGAAGGACGGCGACGGAGAGCGGCTGAACTAGGTCGCCGACTCCGACCGGAGCGACGACGACCTCCCCGCCGCCGCGCCGCCGGGCACGCCGCCGCGGCCCTACCATGCGCGGATGACGCCCGAGGACGTCCGCGCCCGGATCGCGGCTGCGCGGCACCCGTATCCGCCGCCGCCGGCGTGGCTGCGCCCGGAGCAGCTCCCGGACGGCGCCCCGTTCGAGCGGCCGGCGCCGCCGCCCGGCGCCCGGCCCGCCGCCGCCCTCGTCCTCGTCTACCCGGGCGCCGACGGAGAGGCGCACCTCGTCCTGACCGAGCGCGTGGAGTACGGCACCGACCACCATTCGGGCGAGGTCTCTCTCCCCGGCGGCAAGGCCGATCCCGGCGACGCGGACGCGATCGCGACGGCACTCCGCGAGGCCGAGGAGGAGGTCGGGCTCGACACGGCCGCGGCGGGCCTGGAGGTGATCGGCCGCCTGGACCCGCTCTGGATCCCGCCCAGCAACTTCCTGGTGACCCCGATCGTGGCGGTCGCGAGGCGCCGCCCGACCTTCGTGCCCGACCCCCGGGAGGTGGCCGCCATCCTGGAGGTGCCCGTGGCGGCGTTCCTCCCCGGGGTCGCGCCGGTGATCGTCGATCCCGACCCGCGCGGCCGGCCGCTCCGCTACGGCGCCTACCTGGTGGAGGGCCGGATCGTCTGGGGGGCCACGGCCGCGATCCTGGGCCAGCTGGGGGCGGTGCTGGGCGACTGACGCTCCCTGGACGCGCGCG
>JAZDPM010000060.1:0-2060 GCA_043797725.1 Chloroflexota bacterium | reverse complement strand
GCGCTCTGGTTCCCGGAAGGGATCGTGGAGTACGCCCGCGAGGTCGATCGCTGGGTGCTCGCCCCCCCGGGCTGAGCGCGCGCCGGGCCGGGTCCGCCGCCCGTCGTCCTACGGGGTCGGCGCGGTGGGGTTCGCGACCGGAAGGTCCGGGCCCGACGCGGCATCGCGGATCCCGAACGCCCCGCCGGCGGTCATGAGGGCCAGTCCCGCCAGGAGCACGACGAGAAGCGCCCGTAGCGGCGTGCGGTTCATCTCGAACAGCGGCCGGACCTCGTGCGAGGCCGCCCGCAGGGTCGCGACGCGCCGCCCCTCGGGAGTGCGCAGCGCGCGGGTCGCGGCGCGCAGGCCCGCCGGCACTCGCACCAGCTCGCCGGGAGCGGCGGCGGACCGGGCCCCGCGCCGGCCGAGGCCCATCCCGAGGATGCGCGCCACCGCGACCGCCGTCCCGAACGCCGCGACGGTTGCGACGAGAAGGGCGGGACCGTCCGTGGCGGCCCGGAGCGCGGTCATCCGCGCGTCCCAGACGAGCACGCCCGGCCAGCCCACGGTGGCGGCCGCGATTCCGGCGAGCCCGACGCCCAGCGCCGGCGCTCGGCGAAGCCAGCCCCGGGCCTCGGACAGGCGGGCCGTGCCGAAGGCCGCGCGGAAGGCGATGACCCAGCCGACCAGGGCGGCCCGCGTCGCCACGAAGGGCACGAGCCAGGCCCGGATCGCCTCGCGCCCGGCCGGGTCGAGCGACGTGAACCCCAGCAGGACGATGCCGGCGTCGAGGACGACCGTGTAGGCGACGATCCGGAGAAGGTCGTCCTGGGTGAGCGCGGCGAACGTGCCGAGGACGAGCGTCGCGAGCGCGACGATCACGAGGAACGTCCCGTCCCAGCCGATCACCGGAGCCGCGGCCCCCAGCGTGTCCGGTGCCCAGCCGAGGAGCACGACGGCCCAGCCGGCGGGGATCAGGACGAGGAGGGTTGGCAGGGCCGACGTGGGCGACGCGTCGGAGAGGCGGGCGACGCGGGCGTGGAGCGGGATCGCGCCGAACCGGTGGCCGAGGGCCAGCCCGGCCGCCACCGCGGCCAGCCCGGCCACCTGCGGCTGGACCGCCAGGCCGCCGATCTCCTCGGGTGCGAGGCTCACCGCGACGACCCCGATCGTCATTGCCACTGCCGCGCCACGTGCCTCGCGTGCCAGGGCGCGGACGCGCAGGGGCGTGGCGGGGTGGGCGAGGGCCACTGCCGCCGTGAGCGCCGAGGTCGCCCCGGCGGCGAGGAGGCCGGGCACGGCGCCTCCGACGCCGAGGGCAACGGCGAGCCCCGCGACGGCGACCAGCAGCGCAGCCGGCGCGGGTGCCTCCCAGGTCGCCAGGCGGCTCACCGCCAGGACGAGAAGGCCGCCGCCAAGCCCAACACCGAGGACCACCCGGGCGTAGGCGGTCATCGCCACGACGCCACCGCCAAGGGCGAGCGGCTCGCCCGGCGCGGTCAGGACGAGCGTCACGAGGGCCGCCGTCACACCGGCGAACCCGACGAGCGTCCCCGACCGGCGACGCCCGCGCAGGGCGGTCGCCAGCACGGCGCCCGCGGTGGCCACGGCGAGGAAGGGGAAGAGGCTCATCGGGCCGCCCTTCAGGCCGGCGGACGGCGCCGCTCGATCGCGTCGCCGGGGAGCGCGAGGTCGCCCGTGGCCGTTGCGGTCCTGCCCGCGAGCGTGACGACTGCCGCGGCGAGGCCAACGAGGGCGACTCCGCCGACGAGGGCCTCGAGCGCGGCCGGGGTGCCGGAGAGGCCGCTCCGGAGGAGGAGGCCGGCGTTGGCGAGCACCACCAGCGCGGTCCCCAGGCGGAAGGCGTCGCGGGCGCGGATCACCGGGAGCAGGGCGACCGCGAGGCACGCCAGCCCGGCGGCCACGGCGGCGCTCGGCCCGAACGCCGGAAGGCCGACGGCAGTTGCGCCGAGGCCCGCCGCGAAGGTGGCAGCCGCCGCCGCAAGCGTCGCCGGGAGTCCCAGCCGGGATCCGGACTCGTCGCCCGCTCGCCGGCCGGCGACCAGGAGGAGGAAGGCGGC
>JAZDPM010000047.1:0-7902 GCA_043797725.1 Chloroflexota bacterium | reverse complement strand
GAGGCCCGAGAGGGGCACGTCCTGGCGGAGGGCCATGATCACGCCGCCGATCGTGAGGATGGGGGCGGAGATGAGGACCGTCAGGCCCATCAGGACGACCATCTGGACCTGCTGGACGTCGTTCGTGTTACGGGTGATGAGCGAGGCCGTGCCGAACCGGTTGACCTCGGTCTGGGCGAAGGTCTGGACCGCCCGGAAGATCGCGCTGCGGACGTCGCGCCCGAAGGCCATCGCCGTTCTCGCGCCGAAGTAGACGCCCACGATCGAGGCGACCCCGAGGAGGAAGGTCACGCCGAGCATCACCGCGCCGGACCGCAGGATGTAGTCCGTGTCGCCCTTCACGACCCCGTTGTTGATGATCTCGGCGTTGAGCTCGGGGAGGTAGAGGTGGGCCAGCGCCTGGACGAGGAGGAGACCGATCACCAGGGTGAGCGAGCGCCAGTAGGGGCGGAGGAAGACGGCTATGAGGCGGATCACCGGACCGGCTCGCCGACGGTCGCGGGCGCCGGATCGGTGAGCCCGGCCTCGATGCGCTCCGCCAGAACGTCGAGGAGGCGGGCGAGCTGGCGGCGATCATCGTCGGTCATCGAATCCAGGATCTGCCCGAGGCTCTGGGCCAGGATCCCGCGCAGCTCGCCGTCCAATGCCTGGCCGGCCGGCGTGAGGCGCACCCGCGTGACCCGCTGGTCGTCCGGATCGGCCTCGCGGGCGATCGTCCCGTTGCGTTCCATGCGCTTGAGCATCGAGGTCACGGTCGGAGCGGCAAGGTGCAACATCTCCCCGATCTCGCGCTGGGTCGCCCCGTCGTGGGCGGCGACGATCCGCAGGCACATGGCCTGGCCGGGCGGTGTCTGTTGTTCGGCGAACACGTGGAGCATCAGCTGGCGGTGAAGGTGCATCGCCCGCATGAACGCTCCGAAGACGCGCGACGAGCGGGGGTCGACGCCCTGGATGTCGAGCAGGTGGGAACGGTCGCCGGCGGGATGGCTCATGTCGCGCGAACGTTAGCACACGAACTGTTCGTCCACGAACCATTCCAGGGCGACCCCACGGTGGGCGACTGGCGTGGATTCCGGGCAGGCGCCGCGCAGGGCCGGATCGTGCCCCGACGGAACCTCAGGCCGGGGGCGGCGTGCCCTCGTCCCGCTGCGCCAGGTCGTCCTGGAGGTCGCCGACCTCCTTGCGGGTCGCCTTGACGCCCCGCCCCAGCATCTCGCCCCATTTCGGCAGCATCCTGGGGCCGCGCCAGACGATGACGACGGCGAGAATGACGATGAGGACGACCAGGAAGTCGACGCCGAACATGCGCGCATCGTAGCGGAAGGCCGCGCGGCCGATCGGGCCGGGGGGCCCGCCTGGTGGGGCCGCTGGTCACTCGACGACAGCGAGCCCCTCGGTCGAGGATCGACGGACCGGTGTGAGGGCGGCTCGGACATGGTTCCCCGGCCCGCCCGGCGGAGCGGAGGGCCCTGCCTTGGCGGAGCAAACGAGACCCCGGATGACCATCGGCTTCCCGCGGATGCACAAGGAGCCCGCGGAGCGTCGCGACTTCCTGCCGCCCCTCGTGGGGCTCCTCACCGCCAACGGCGCCGAGGTCTACCTCGAGTCCGGGATAGGGTCGGGGATGGGCTACTCCGACGTCGATTACACGGCGCTCTCCCCGGACGTCCACGTGACGGACGAGGAAACCACCTACCGCCAGGACGTGGTGGTCGTTCTCCGTGCCCCGGACGGGCGGTACGAGAAGATCCGGCGCGGCGCGACCCTCGTCTCGATGCTCCACTTCCCGACGCGGCCGGCACGCGTGCGCCTCCTGCAGGACCTCGGGATCGAGGCCGTCGCGCTCGACATGATCACCGGGGACGATGGCCGCCGGCTGGTGGAGAACCTCCGGAGCGTGGCCTGGAACGGCGTCGCCGCCGCGTTCGCGGCCCTCGAGCGGCGCTGGCCCGACCTCCTCCAGGGCGACCGTGGCCCCGTCCGCGTCACGATCATGGGCGCGGGCCAGGTCGGCAAGCACGCCGTGGAGTTCGCCACCAAGTACGGCGACGACGCCCGCAACGAGGCGTTCATGCGCCTCGGCCTCCCCGGCGTGGAGGTCGTGACCACCGGCCGCAACCTCACTCGCGACGCTGCCTACCTGCGCCGCCGCCTGGCGATCACGGACATCCTCGTGGATGCCACCCAGCGCCACGATGCGGCCGTGCCCCTGGTGCCCAACGCGTGGATCGGGCTCATGCCGAAGCACGCCGTCATCTGCGACCTCGTCGTCGACCCGTACCTGCTCGACGTTGAGCCCCGGGTGGTCCGGGGCATCGAGGGCATCCCCCAGGGCAGCCTCGACCAGTGGGAGTTCGGCCCCGATGATCCGGCCTGGGACGAGGTGCCCGCGGAGATCCCGACCGGGGAGCGCCGGACGGTGGTCTCCAGCTACTCCTGGCCGGGCGTGCGCCCCGAACCCTGCATGCACGTCTACGGATCCCAGCTGGCGCCGCTCCTGGAGACCCTGGTCCGGGCGGGCGGGATCAAGAGGATCGATCCCGGCGGCTCGTTCCATGCCCGGGCCCTGTGGCGCGGAAGCCTGCGCGGCTGGCTGGCCGGCGAGTCAGCCGGACCCGACGCGCCGAGCGGTCGGGCACCGGACCCGGCCGGGGGGCCCGTCCGACCCGGTTAGCGTCCCCGGGCGGATCCCGGCGTGGTCAGGCGCGCGAGCCGGGTGCCGGTGGCGCCGGATCGGCGGCGAGGGCGGCCCGGATCGCCTCCGCTCGCGCGGCCACCTCCCAGGGCGGCCCGGGGCGGCCGCTGGTGACCTCGAACGGAGGCTCGTGGAGGCGGTGCCGCGGGGAGTGGATGACGCGCATGACGGCAGGATGGGTCCGGCCGAACGGCACGCGCGGGCCGCTGCGCGGCGCGCTACGCTCCGACGAGCGCGACGCTCCGACTGCGGCCGGGGGACCGGCGGCGGGCGCGGGCCGCGTCGCCGCACGACGGGAGGCGGACGTGGGCATGCGCGTGCCGGACCTTGGTGCCCTCCTTGCCGAGGCCCAGATGCGACGGATGGCGCTCGACGCGACGGGGGCCTACTTCGTCACCGACATCGACCCGCCCCACGCGGAGGACTTCGCGAAGTCCCTGCTCCTGATGGCAGTCCCCCGGCGCGGGCAGCACGACCAGCCGATCACCGTCTACCTCAACTCCGGCGGTGGCTCGGTGGGCGACGGGCTGGCGATGATGGAGATGATCAACCGGATGCGGCGGGCCCACGACGTGCGGATCAACACGGTCGTCCTGGGCTACGCGTACTCGATGGGGGCGATCGTCATCCAGGCCGGCGACCACCGCTCCATCGGCCGCTACGGGACCCTGCTGCTGCACTCCACGCAGTGGATCCTGTCCGGCGAGGACGAGCGCATCTTCAAGGACTACCAGGAGCTCTCCGAGCACTACCAGCGGACGGTTGCCAACCTCTTCGCCCGCCGGACGGGCCACAAGGACGCCGCGTGGTGGCGGCGCTTCATCTGGTCGGGCCGGGAGCGGTTCCTGGGGCCCGACGAGTGCCTGCAGCTGGGCCTGGTCGACGAGATCCTGGAGCCGGCCCTCCTCCACGAGGCGCACCCGTCGCCCTGACGGATCGGGGGCCGGCGCGGCGACGCCTGGGTCGAGACGTCCCCGTATCGAACATCCGGTCGGTTTGAGCCCGGCGCCGTATACTCGCGATCCCGTGAGCCGCCGACCCGCCGCTCCCGCCGCTCCCGCAGGCCCCGCCGCGACGGCGCCCGCCGAGGACCCGCTCGCGCGCTTCGCGCCGCCCGTCGCCGCCTGGTTCCGGGACGCCTTCGCGGCACCAACCCGGGCCCAGGTGGACGGCTGGGCGGCGATCGCGGCCGGCGGCCACGTCCTGCTCCACGCCCCGACGGGCAGCGGCAAGACACTGGCCGCCTTCCTGTGGGGCCTCGACCGCCTCGTGCGCTCGCCCGCGCCCCCCCGCACGGCGGCCGCGGGCGCCTCGGTGCGGATCCTCTACATCAGTCCCCTCAAGGCGCTGACCTACGACGTGGAGCGGAACCTGCGGGCGCCGCTGGCCGGGATCGCCCTCGCCGGGAAGCGGCTGGGGACGCCGGTGCGACCTCTCTCCATCTCCTCGCGCACCGGCGACACGCCGTCCGACGAGCGGCGGGCGCTGGCCAAGAGCCCGCCCGAGATCCTCATCACGACCCCGGAGTCGCTCTACCTCCTCCTGACGTCCGGCGCCCGCGAAACCTTGCGCGGCGTGGAGGCGGTCATCGTGGACGAGGTCCATGCGGTCGCCGGCTCGAAGCGCGGCGCCCACCTGGCGCTCTCCCTGGAGCGGCTCGAGCACCTGCGCGGCCCGGATGCGCCGCCGCTCCAGCGAATCGGGCTCTCGGCGACCCAGCGCCCGCTCGAGCTGATCGGGCGGTTCCTGGCCGGCGCCGGGCCGGACCGGGCGGTCGCCATCGTCGACGCGGGGACGAAGAAGCGCCTCGACCTGCAGGTCGTCGTCCCGGTCGAGGACATGAGCCGGCTCGGCGAGGTGCTGCCCCCGGACGAGCAGCCCGCCGGGCCCGTCGCCGGCGGCGAGATGCGGGTCAGCATCTGGCCGGCGATCCACCCCCGGATCCTGGAGCTGATCCGGAGCCACCGCAGCACGCTCGTGTTCGTCAACAGCCGGCGCCTCGCGGAGCGCCTTGCCCAGCGGCTCAACGAGCTGGCCGGGGAGGACCTCGTGCGGGCCCACCACGGGTCGATCGCCCGCGAGCAACGCGTCGCGATCGAGGAGGCGCTCAAGGAGGGCCGGCTCCCGGCGCTCGTGGCGACGAGCTCGCTGGAGCTCGGGATCGACATGGGCGCCATCGACCTCGTCATCCAGGTTGAGTCGCCCACCTCGGTCGCCCGCGGCCTGCAGCGGATCGGCCGCGCCGGGCACCAGGTCGACGAGGTGAGCAGCGGCGTCATCTTCCCGAAGTACCGCGGCGACCTCCTCGAATGCGCGGTCGTGGCCGAGCGGATGCGCGAGGGGGCGATCGAGTCGACGGCGATCCCCCGGACGCCCCTCGACGTCCTGGCCCAGCAGATCGTCGCCATGGCCGTGATGGACCGCTGGTCCGTGGCGGACCTGCACGCCGTCGTCGCCCGGGCAATGCCCTTCGAGACGCTCACCCGCGAGGCGCTCGAGGGCGTCCTCGCCATGCTGGCCGGCGCCTACCCGTCCGACGAGTTCGCGCAGCTCAAGCCGCGCCTGGCCTGGGACCGGGTGGCCGACACGGTGGAGGGTCGCCGCGATGCGCGGGTCGTCGCGGTCACCTCGAGCGGCACGATCCCCGATCGCGGCCTCTACGGCGTCTTCGTGGCCGGCGAGGCCGGGACGCCCGGCCGGCGGGTGGGCGAGCTGGACGAGGAGATGGTCTACGAGCTGCGCGCCGGGATGCACGGCGACGTCATCGTGCTGGGGGCCAGCAGCTGGCGGGTCGCCGAGATCACGCCGGACCGCGTCATCGTGGAGCCCGCGCCGGGGCAGCCGGGCAAGCTCCCGTTCTGGAAGGGCGACACGGTCGGGCGGCCGATCGAGCTGGGCCGCGCCCTGGGGGCCTTCGTGCGCGAGGTGGAGGGCGACCTCGCCCGCGGGGCGAAGGGCCGGGCGAGGGCGCTGGCTCGGCTCGCCGAGCGCCATCACCTGGATCCGCTGGCGGCCGAGAACCTGGTCGCCTACCTGGAGGACGAGCGCGATGCGGCGGGCGCCCTGCCGACGGACCGCCGGATCGTCGTGGAGCGGTTCCGGGACGAGCTGGGCGACTGGCGGCTCGTCGTCCTGACGCCGTTCGGCGGCCGCGTCCACGCCCCGTGGGCGATGGCGATCGAGGCCCGCCTGCGCGAGCGCCTGGGCGCCGAGGTGGCCGGCATCTGGTCGGACGACGGGATCGCGATCCGGCTGCCGGACGGCGACCACGAGGGGGTGGAGGACGACCTCTTCCCCGACGCCGACGGGGTGGAGGACCTGGTCGTCGCGGCCCTCGGCGGGACGGCCCTTTTCGCCGCGCGCTTCCGCGAGAACGCGGCGCGGGCCCTGCTCCTCCCGCGCCGCCGCCCCGGAACGCGGACCCCGCTCTGGCAGCAGCGCCAGCGGGCGGCCGACCTCCTCGCGGTCGCGAGCCGCTACGGGAGCTTCCCGATCCTCGTGGAGACCTACCGCGAGTGCCTCGCCGACGTCTTCGACCTGCCGGCCCTGCGCGACGTGCTGCACGGCGTGGAGCGGCGCGAGGTGGCGGTCCACCGGGTCGAGACGCCGCGGGCCACGCCGTTCGCCTCATCCCTCCTCTTCAGCTACGTCGCCGCCTATATGTACGAGGGCGACGCCCCGCTCGCCGAGCGGCGGGCACAGGCGCTGGCGCTCGACCGCGACCTCCTCCGCGAGCTGCTTGGCCAGGAGGAGCTGCGCGAGCTGCTGGATCCCGCGGCCCTGGAGGAGACGGAGCTCGAGCGCCAGGCGCTCCTCGACGACCGCAAGGCCGGGTCCCTGGACCAGGTCGCGGACCTGCTGCGGCGGATCGGGGACCTGGCTGCCGACGAGGTCGCGGCGCGGACCCGGGGCGGCATGCCGGCCGCCGGGGAGTGGCTGGAGGCCCTCGCGGCCACCCGGCGGGCGATCGTCGTCCGGATCGGCGGCGAGGCACGCTGGATTGCCGTCGAGGACGCCGGGCGATACCGCGACGCGACAGGCGCCCAGCCACCGCCGGGGACGCCCGCCGCCTTCCTCGGGGAGACGCGCGACGCCCTGGGCGGGCTTCTCGCCCGCTGGGCGCGGACCCACGCGCCGTTCCTGGCCGTCGAGCCGGCACGCCGCTGGGGGCTCCCCGTCGGGATCGTCGACGAGGCGCTCGCCCGGCTCGTGGAGGCGGGCTCCCTCCTGCGTGGGGAGTTCCGGCCGGGCGGGTCGGAGCGCGAGTGGTGCGACCCGGACGTGCTGCGGGTGCTGAGGCGGCGCTCGCTGGCGCGCTTGCGCCGGGAGGTGGAGCCGGTGGAGACGACGGCGCTGGCGCGGTTCCTGCCGGCCTGGCAGGGGGTGGCGGCGGCGCGGGTGTCGCGGACGGTCGGGGCGGAGGTCCCGGCGCCGCTGCGCGGCCAGGCGGCGCTGGAGCGGCTCGCGGAGGTCGTCGACCAGCTTGCCGGGGTGCCCATCCCCGCCTCGGTCCTGGAGCGCGACGTCCTCCCGGTCCGGGTCCCGGGCTACCAGCCGCGGCTCCTGGACGAGCTGGGGGCGCTGGGCGAGGTGGGCTGGGTGGGCTGCGGGCCGCTCGGCCGCGACGACGGGCGGATCGCGCTCTTCCGGCCGGGCCGGGGCGACCTGCTGCGGGCGGCGCTCGTGGCTTCACAGGCGTCCGTTGCGGACCGCCCGGACGGGCCGCGCCACGCGGCGATCCGGGCGTGGCTCGGGCGGCGCGGCGCCTCGTTCTACCGCGAGCTCTTCGCGGCGGCCGGCGGTGGCTCGGACCGCGAGGTGCTCGACGTCCTCTGGGACCTCGCCTGGGCAGGCGAGGTCACGAACGACACGTTCGCTCCGCTACGGGCGTTGCGCTGGAAGCGTCCCGGGGGTGATCGGCGGCCGCGGCCGGGGCGCCTGGCGACCCTGGGGCCGCCGGAGGCGGCGGGGCGGTGGTCCCTGGTGGCGGGCGGCGAGGTGACGGGGGCGCCCGGGGCCACGGAACGCCTCCATGCGCTGGCGCTGGTCCTCCTGGATCGCCACGGTGTTCTGACGCGCGAGGCCGTGATGGGCGAGGGCGTCGAGGGCGGGTTCGCCGGCGTCTACCCGGTGCTGCGGGCCCTGGAGGAGGCCGGCCGGATCCGGCGCGGCTACTTCGTCGACGGGCTGGGCGCGGCCCAGTTCGC
>JAZDPM010000327.1:0-19156 GCA_043797725.1 Chloroflexota bacterium | reverse complement strand
GGGGCAGTCGCCCCGGCGAAGGGGCTCTGCCTGCGGCGCGTCGTCCTGGGACGGCCGGCCACGGAGATGAACGGAGACAGATGACCACGAAGACGTACACGCTCCGAGAGGCGGAGATCGACCGACGCTGGTACGTCGTCGACGCGACGGACGAGACGCTCGGCCGGCTCGCGTCGCGGATCGCCCGCGTCCTCGAGGGCAAGCACAAGCCGACCTACACGCCGAATCTCGACTCCGGGGACCACGTGATCATCCTCAACGCCGGAAAGGTCGCCGTGTCGCGGGACAAGCTGACCTCGAAGGTCTACGCGCGTCACAGCGGCTATCCCGGGGGCTACAAGGAGGAAACGCTCGGGCACCTCCTGGAGCGGCGCCCGGAGGAGGTCCTCAGGCGCGCGATCAAGGGGATGCTGCCGCACAATCGCCTTGGAGCGAAGCAACTCCGCAAGCTGAAGATCTATGCGGGCCCGGACCATCCGCACCAGGCCCAGCAGCCCGAGCCGCTGGCCTGATGAGGAGCACGCCCCGATGACCACTCTTGCCTACTTCCAGGGCACCGGACGCCGGAAGACGTCCGTCGCCCGTGTCCGCCTCATGGCCGGCGAGGGCGACATCGTCGTCAACGGCCGTTCGCTCGAGCAGCACTTCGGCAACGCCATCTCCGAGGGCGATCTGCGGATGCCGTTCCGGGTCACCGGCACGGAGGGCCGCTACAACGCCCTTGTCAAGGTCGAGGGCGGCGGCGTGACGGGCCAGGCGGGCGCGATCCGTCACGGCATCGCCCGGGCCCTCCTCACCGTGGACCCCGAGAGCTATCGCCTCCCGCTCCGCCAGGCCGGCTTCCTCACCCGCGATCCGCGGATGAAGGAGCGCAAGAAGTACGGTCTGAAGCGGGCCCGCAAGGCGCCGCAGTACACGAAGCGCTGATCAGCCGGGCGCCTCGCGAGGGACGCCCGCTCTCTTCCCGGTCCCGGAGCCGGCTGCGATGACCGAGACTCTCTTCGAGCGGTACAAGGAAGCCCTCCGAACCGGGCACGTGGCCGTCCTCCGCAACCGGCTCGAGGACGCCGCCGCCGCCTATCGCGAGGCGATCTCGATCACGGCGGATCGGGCGGTGCCCCGGACGGCCCTCGGCAGCGTTCAGTTGCGGCTGGGCGAGCCGCAGGACGCGCTGGACGCCTTCGACGGCGCCCTCGCCCTGGAGCCGGACGACGACGCGTCCCTCCTCGGGAGGGCGCAGGCGCTGGTCGTCCTCCGCCGCACGGCCGAGGCCGCCCTCGCGTACGACCACCTCGCCGGAGTCCGCTCGGCGCAGGCGCGCCTGCCGGATGCCGCCGAGGCTGCGCGCCGGGCGCTCGCCATCGAGCCGACCGATGAGCGCCGCGAGCGGCACGCCCGCCTCGTCGAGGAGGTGCGCGCGACCGCCGGGGCGGCGGTTGCCGAAGGCGCCAGCGCTCCCGCTGCCGAGGAGCCGACCGCTCGGGAGATGCGCGGGTCCCACGCGGAGTCCGGGCAGGGTGCGGGCCCCGCTGCCGACGCGGGTGCGGGCCCCGCCGCCGACGCGGCAGTCGACGCCGCGACCACGGCACCCGGGCCGCGACCCGACCCGGAGGCGCTGGTTGTCGCGCTCGAGGAGGCGGCTGCTCGCGGAGACGCCGAGGCCGCCGCGGCGGCCGCCCTGGCCGCAGCCCGCTCCCACCGGGAGGATGGGAAGGTCGACGCTGCCTTCGACGCCTGCCTTCTCGGGATCGGCGTTCGGCCCGGCGACGTGGATCTCCACCTCCTGCTCGCGGACCTAGCCGTTGACCGCGGCTGGACCGGCCAGGCGGGCGATGCCTACCGGCAGCTGATCCGCCTCGCGGACCTCGACGAGGACGTCGCCGGGGCCGACCTCGTGCGGGGGACGGCGGCCGCTCGCCTGCCCGGCGACCCTCGCTTCGCTTCCCGCTGACCGGCCTCCGGCGCCGGCGTAGGGCTCCGGGCGACCGGAGACCCGGTGCTACACTCACCCGACGATGTGGGAGTTCCTCGAGTCGCTCGCCGGCCAGATCGGGCTTGCCACGCTCGTCGACGTCGGGCTCACGGCCGTCGTCATCTACTGGGTCTTCAGCCTGATCCGGGGCACCCGCGCGGTGCGCCTGGTCATCGGCGTCAGCGTGATCCTCGTGATCTACGCGGTGGCCCAGGCGACCGGGCTGCGCCTCTTCACCCAGCTCCTCCAGGCCGGGGCCGTCGTGGGGCTCTTCGCCCTCGTCGTCGTCTTCCAGCCCGAGCTCCGGCGTGGCCTCGAGCGCCTGGGGCGGGTGGGGTCGTTCGCCTGGCTCCTGTCGCCCTCCGAACAGCGGGTGGCCGAGCGGGTGGCCGGCGTCGTGGCCCGTGCCGCGACCCGCCTCGCCGCGGCACGCTGCGGTGCCCTCGTGGTGATCGAGCGCGAGACCGGTCTCGAGGAGATCGCCGAGACCGGCGTCATGATCCACGGCGACCTGACGGCCGATCTCCTCGAGGCGCTCTTTGCGCCCCGGGCAGCCCTCCACGACGGCGCCGTCATCGTGCGCGGCGAGACGATCCTCGCCGCGGGCGCCCTCCTGCCGCTGGCCGAGACGACGCTCCAGGTCGAGCGCTACGGCACGCGCCATCGAGCGGCCCTCGGGATCACGGAGCAGACCGATGCGGTCGTCGTCGTCGTCTCGGAGGAGACCGGCCAGGCGAGCCTCGTCGAGCGCGCCCGGATCCGCAGGAACCTCGACGAGGGCCAGCTCAACCGGGCCCTGACCGCGCTCCTGAGTCCGGAGCGGCGGGGCGATGCGCTCCGCGACCGGCTGGGCCGCCCCCGGACCACGTCCAGCGGGCTGCGCCGGCCCGCCGTGGGCGGCCTGGGCGGCGCAGCGCGGAAGAGCGGGACGGACGAGCCGCACGACGACGCACCGGCCGCGGCGGCCGAAGCGGGCGGCTGACCGGTCGTGCGCCAGGCCCTCGCCTTCGTCTTCCGCAACTGGCCACTCAAGCTGGCGGCGATCGTCCTCGCCTCGCTCCTGTATGGCGGGTTCATCGTCTCGGCCTCGGCGGAGACGTTCCATGGTCGGATCGCGATCGAGCTGCTCAACCAGCCGTCGAACACCTTCGTGCTGGGCAACCTCGACGACGTGACCTCGGTCCGCTACATCGCCGTCGGCAAGGACCGCCCGCAGATCACCTCGTCCAGCTTCACGGTCACCGTGGACCTTGCCGACGTCGTCGCCATGCCGGGGGCGCCGAGCGTCAGCCTCCCGATCGACGTGCGGTCGGTGGATCCGGCCATCCAGGTGATCGACTTCTCCCCGTCCCGGGTTGCCGTTCGGCTCGATCCGCTGGTCACGCGCGAGGTGCCGGTGATGGTGGACCTCGGGACCGTGCCGCCCGGGCTCGACGTGCGCCGGCCCGTCGTCTCCCAGGACCCGGTGACGGTTTCCGGGCCCGACTCGGCAGTCCGCTCGGTCGCGGCGGCGCTCGCCCGGGTGCGCCTCGATCCATCCGGCATCGACGTCAACGAGACCGTGGGCCTGCTGCCGGTCGACGCGCGCGGCGAGGTCGTGAGTGGCGCGGACATCCAGCCCAGCGTGGTTCGCGTCACGATCCAGATCGGGAGCCGGCTCTCCACGAAAACCCTGCCCGTGAGCCCGGTCGTCGCGGGAACGCCATCATCCGCCGTGGAGATCGCGTCGGTGGAGGTGCAGCCGGCCCTGGTGACCGTGGAGGGTGAGGCGGACGCCCTCGCCGGCCTCACCTCGATCGACACGCGGCGGGTGACGATCACCGGCGCGACGGCCGACGTGGAAACGATCGTGGGGCTCGAGCTGCCGGACGGGGTCGCCGCCCTGGGCGTCGACCAGGTGCGGGTGACGATCACGATCCGCCCGCGCACCGGGACGCGCACCTTCGAGGCGGGGGTCCAGGTGGTCAACGGGGGACTCGACCTCGTCTACCGGCCGGCCATCGATCGCGTGCTTATCACCGTTGGTGGGACGCTCGCAGCCCTGGACGCCCTCGATCTCACCCGCATCGCCGCTCGCCTCGACGTCGTCGGGCAGGGACCCGGGACGGTCCTGGTGTCCGTCACGGCTCTGCTGCCGGCCGGCGTGACCCTCGTGGCCGCATCGCCCCTGGCGGTGACGGTGACCGTGGCACCCGTGGTCACGCCCGCTCCGCCGGCGCCGACGCTCCCTGCGGCGACTCCATCGCCGGTCCCCACGGTCTCTCCCTGACGATGGGGCGTCTCTTCGGCACCGACGGGATCCGTGGCACCGCCAACGTCGACCTGCGGCCGCCGCTGGCCTACGCCCTGGGACGGGCCGTGGCGTACGAGCTGGCAGGGGCGGGAGGCGCGCTGGTCGTCGGCCAGGACACCCGGCGCTCGGGTGGGATGCTCGTGGCGGCAATCGCCTCCGGCGCGGCCAGCATGGGGGCGGACGTCCGGATCGCCGGTGTGCTGCCCACGCCGGCCCTCGCATTCCTGGCCGGCAGCGGGGCGTTCGCGGCGGGCATCATGGTGTCCGCCTCGCACAATCCCGCCGACGACAACGGCCTCAAGGTGCTCGACAGCCGCGGCCTCAAGCTCGACGAGCCGGCCGAGGACACCCTGGAGCAGCTGATCTGGCGGACCGAGGAGCTCGGCGGACCGCGGAACGCCGGGATCGGGCGCGTCGCCGACGACCCGGACCTGGTGAACCGCTACCGCGAGGACCGTCGGCGCCTTGCCGCGGCGACGCCGTGTGATCTCCACATCGTTCTCGACTGCGCGAACGGTGCGGGCGGGGCGACCGCCCCCGAGATCCTCGCGGCGACGGGCGCCCGGGTGGACGTCATCCACAACGTGCCGGACGGGGTGAACATCAACGACGGCTGCGGCGCCACGGCACCGGCCTCCCTGGCCGGCGAGGTCGTGGCCCGGGGGGCCGACCTGGGCTTCGCGCTGGACGGCGACGCCGATCGCCTCGTGGTGGTCGATCGTCGCGGGCGGGTCGTGGACGGGGACCAGCTGCTCGGCGTCTGCGCGCTCGACCGCCTCGCCCGCGGCGCGCTGCCGGGCGGAATCCTCGTCGTCACCGTCCTCTCGAACGGCGGCCTGGAGGCCGCGCTCGCGACCGCCGGCGGCCGCCTGGTCAGGACGCCGGTCGGGGACAAGTACATCCTCGAGGGGATGCAGGTGACAGGGGCCGGCCTTGGAGGGGAGAAGAGCGGCCACGTGATCGTCCTCGAGCACGCCAGCTCCGGCGACGGCGTCGTGACCGGCCTGGAGCTCCTGGCGATCCTGGGTCGCGCCGGCCGGCCCATCGACGAGCTTGCCGCGGCCGTCCCGCTCTTCCCGCAGGAGCAGCGCGCCGTCCCGGCGCGGCGCAAGGAGCAATGGGAGGCGGATCCGGTGCTCAGCGAGGCGATCGCGGCCGCGCGGGATCGGCTTGGCGCCGGAGGGCGGGTCCTCGTCCGCCCGTCCGGAACGGAGCCTGCCCTGCGGGTCATGGTCGAGGGTACCGATCTCTCGATCGTCCGCGAGCTGGCGGACGCGCTGGCTGCGCTGGCGGGCGAGCGCCTACACTAGGGCGCCGGCAGGGGTTTCGGCGCGGGCGCCCCGGGCAGCGGAGGTGGGTTCGAACGGCATGTGCGGGATCGTCGGCTACACGGGACCACGGGCCGCAGGCCCGATCCTGATGGAGGGGCTGCGGCGCCTGGAGTACCGGGGCTACGACTCCGCCGGGATTGCCCTGATCACGGAGGCGGGCGATCTCTTCGTCGAGAAGAGGGCCGGGAAGCTGGCCAACCTCTCGACCGCCCTCGAGGCCCGGACCCCCAATGCCGGCATCGGCCTGGCCCACACGCGCTGGGCCACCCACGGCCGCCCCAACGACCTGAATGCCCACCCTCACGTGGACTGCACGGGCGAGATCACGGTCATCCACAACGGGATCATCGAGAACTTCCGTGAGCTGCGCGACGGGCTCGAGGCCCGCGGTCATGCGCTCGCCTCGGAGACCGACACGGAGGCCATCGCCCATCTCGTCGAGGAGGCCTACCGCGGCGACCTCGCCGCGGCCGTCCGCGAGGCGCTGGCCCGGGCCCAGGGCGCCTACGCGGTCGCCGTCATGCACCGGGGTGAGCCGGACCGGCTCGTCGGCGCCCGGATGAACGTGCCCCTCGTGGTAGGGATCGGCGACGGCGAGACCTTCCTCGCCTCGGATGTCGCCGCGATCCTCGCCCACACCACCCGCGTGGTCTTCCTGGAGGAGGGCGACGTCGCCGACCTCCGGCCCTGGGGGATCGAGGTCACCGACGTGGCCGGCGTGCCCCAGGAGCGGGTCGCGACCGAGATCACCTGGACGGCCGAGGCGGCCGAGAAGGGCGGCTTCGAGCACTTCATGCTCAAGGAGATCCACGAGCAGCCGCAGGCGCTCCGCCAATGCATCGCCGGCCGGGTGGCGCCCGACGGAACGCTCCGGGTCGAGGAGCTGGCCCCCCTGGCCGACGTCCTGCGGACGATCACCCGGGTCGAGCTGATCGCGTGCGGGACCGCCTCGTATGCCGCGCTCGTGGGCGCCGCGCTCATCGAGCGCTGGACCGGGCTCGCGGCGCGCGTGACCGTCGGTTCGGAATTCCGGTACAGCCCGCCGCCGCTCGACCACACGACCCTGGTGCTGGCGGTCACCCAGTCGGGCGAGACGGCCGACACGATCGCCCCGACCCGTCACGCTCGCGAGCGGGGCTGCCCGATCGTGGCCGTGACCAACACCGTCGGCTCGGCGATCACCCGCGAGGCGGACGCGGTCCTCTTCCTCCAGGCCGGCCCGGAGATCGCGGTGGCGGCCTCCAAGACCTTCACGACGCAGGTGGCGACGCTCGTCATGGTCGCCGCGGCGATCGCCCGCATTCGCGGGACGCTGCCCCCCGCGGAGGAGCTGGCGCTCGTCGGGGCGCTCCGCGATCTCCCCGAAGCCGCCCAGCGCGCGCTCGATGCGAGCGTCGGGGTCCGCGACCTCGCCCGCCGCTACGTCAACAGCCGCGGCTTCATGTTCGTCGGGCGCGGCACGTCCTACCCGGCGGCCCTCGAGGGCGCCCTCAAGCTCAAGGAGGTCAGCTACGTCCACGCCGAGGGCTATGCGGCGGGCGAGCTCAAGCACGGGCCCATCAGCCTGCTCGACGCGGAGTGCCCGCTCGTGGCCGTCGCAACCCGGTCGGCGGTCTACGACAAGCTGATCAGCAACGTGATGGAGGGCCGCGCCCGCGACGCGCGGGTCATCGCGGTCGCCACGGCGGGAGACGTCCAGATCGAGCGGTTCGCCGACGACGTCCTGTGGGTCCCGGACACGATCGACGCCCTGAGCCCGATCCTGGCCATCATTCCGCTTCAGCTGTTTGCCTACCACATGGCGGTTGCCCGCGGCACGGACGTCGACCAGCCACGAAATCTCGCCAAGTCGGTCACGGTGGAGTAGGGCGGCGGTGGACGGAACGTCGCCGGCTCCGGAGGGAACGGCCGAGCTCGGCCTCGACATCATCCGGGTCGACCGGATCCGGGAGGCGCTCGAGCGCTTTGGAGACCGCTTCGTGAGCCGGGTCCTGACGCCCGCCGAGGCGCGCTACGTGCGGGGTCGCCCGGAGACGTTCGCGGGGCGCTGGGCGGCCAAGGAGGCGGTCAGCAAGGTCCTCGGCCTGGGCGTGCGCGGCATCGGCTGGCGCGACATCGAGATCGAGCGGCTCCCGACGGGCCAGCCGGCCGTCCGCCTCCACGGGCGTGCGGCGGCGCGAGCCGACCAGCTCGGAGTGGAGCGCGTGGCGGTGAGCATCACCCACGAGCGGGAATACGCGCTGGCGATTGCCTTCGGCGTCCGCACCACGGGCGGCCGCTACGTCTTCCCGCCCGACATCGACGCCCGCCTGGACGAGCGCGAGCGCGCCCTCCATCGGCGGGTGCAGCGCCTGCGGGTCCTCGCGGCGGAGGCCGCCGCGCCCGGGGCCCCGGGGGGCGGGCCCGGGACGGCGAGGCGTCGCCATGGGTGACCTCGAACGGCTCGACGATCGGGTCGCGGCGGGCCTCCTGCCCGCCCGTCCCTCGCGCGGGCACAAGGGGACCTTCGGCAAGCTCCTGGTCCTCGCCGGCTCGCTCGACTACGCCGGCGCCGCGCTCCTCGTCTGTCGCGCTGCCGGGCGGGCCGGCGCGGGCCTCGTCACGCTCGCCGTGCCGGAATCGCTCCAGCCGCTCTTCGCCGCCAAGGTCGTGGAGGCCACGACGATGCCGCTCACCGAGGACGACGTCGAGGAGGTGGACCCGGAACCGGCCCTGGCCCGGATCCTCGATCACGACCACGACGCCCTCGTCATCGGGCCGGGTCTGCGCCCCTCGCTGGCCACCGGCGAGCTCGTCCGGGGCGTGCTCGCGCTGGTCCGGGGCGAGGATGCCTGCCCCGCCGTGGTCGACGCCGAGGCGCTGCGGACGCTCGCCGCCGAGGACGGCTGGTGGGAGGGCGTGCGCCGCCCGTCCGTCCTCACGCCCCACGCCGGCGAGTTCGCCCGGCTGCGGGCCGCGTCCGGCATCTCCCCCGGCGCCGACGGCGACCTCAACGAGGACGACGCGGCCCGGCGCGAGGCGGCGCTCGACGCCGCCGCCACCTGGGGCCACGTGGTCGTGCTCAAGGGCGCCCACACGGTCATCGCCGCCCCGGACGGGTCGGCCGCGGTCGCGCCCTTCGAGAACCCGGGCCTGGCGACCGGCGGGACCGGCGACGTCCTGGCGGGGACGATCGGGGCGCTGCTGGCCCAGGGCCTTGCGCCCTACGCGGCGGCTCGCCTGGGCGTCCACCTCCACGGCATGGCCGGCGAGGCGGCGCGGGCGCGCGTGGGCGACGCGGGGATCCTGGCCGGCGATCTTCCCCTCGAGATCGCCCTCGCGCGGCGCCGGCTGGCCGGTGACGCGGAGGGGCGGTCCGGCGGAGGCCGCGTCGGCTTCCGGGGCGGCGAAGGCGCCCCGCGCGATCCCGACGCCCCGTGACGGGTCCTGACGAGACGCGCCGGGACGGCATCGACGGGCGCCTCCGCGCGGCCGGGCTGCCGCCCCTGCCCCGCACGGCGTGGCTGGAGGTCGACCTCGACCGGCTCGCCGGCAACCTCGCGGCGATCCGGGCCGCCATCCCCGGCGCCGTCACGGTGGAGGTGGTCGTCAAGGCCGACGCCTACGGCCATGGTGCCGTCCCGGTCGCCCACGCGGCGCTCGCAGCCGGTGCCCGGGGCCTCTGCGTGGCCACCCTGGACGAGGCCCTCGAGCTGCGCAGGGCGGGGATCTCCGCCCCGGTCCTGGTGCTCTTCGGGGTCCCCCCCGACGGGGCGGTCGTGGCGGCGCGCGCCGGCGTGACCATCGCCGGCGGCGACGCCGATCTCCTGCGGGCGTCGGTCGCCGCCTATGGGGCGGCGCGCCGGAGGGCCCGTCGCGCGCTTCCCGACCTGGGCGTCCAGCTGGCCATCGAGACCGGACTCGGGCGCGACGGGTTGACGACCGTCGAGGCCGTCGTCGCCGGCCGGCTCGCCGCCGCGTCGCCCGGTGTCGTGCTCCGCGGCGCGTGGTCACACCTCCAGGCGCCCGGCGACCGCGCCCTGACCGACAGGCAGGTGGAGCGCTTCGTGACCGCCGTCGACGCGCTGCGAGGTGCGGGGATCGAGGTCCCGCACCGGCACCTTCTCGCCTCCGGGGGGCTCCTCGCGGTCGAGCGCCTCGTGGGCGGGGAGCGCCCGGTCTTCGACGGGCTGCGGGTGGGGCTCGCCGCGTACGGCATCGTCCCCGACGGCCTTGTCATCGGGCCGGCCGCGACGGGGATCCATGCCGGCCTCCGCCCCGTCCTCTCCCTGCGTGCCCGACCGATCCGCGTTGCCGACCTTCCGGCGGGGACGGGGATCAGCTACGGTCCGTCGTTCGTGACCGCCCGGCCGAGCCGCATCGCCACGCTGCCGCTCGGGTATGCGGACGGGTGGGTGCGGACGCTCTCGAACCGGGCGACGGCTCTCGTGCGGGGCCACCGCGTGCCGCTCGTGGGCAACGTGGCGATGGACGCCGTGATGGCGGACGTGACCGACGTCCCGGGGCCGCCCGTGACACCCGCCGACGAGTTCGTCCTCCTCGGTGCCCAGGGCGGCGACGAGATCACGGCCGGGGAGCTGGCGCGGGAGCGCACCACGATCAGCTGGGAGGTGGTCGCCGCGATGTCCCGGCGTCTGCCCCGGGTGTACACTGCGCGGGCCGTGACGGTCGGTATTCGTACGCTCACCGAGGATCGGGGGAGATGGCGCAGCTCGCGCTCTGGAACGGCGACATCTGCGATCTCGAGGTCGACGCGATCGTGAACCCCGCGAACGTCACGCTGTGGATGTCGAGCGGCGTCGCCGGCGCGATCAAGCGCCGCGGCGGCGACGCGATCGAGTTCGCCGCGCTGCGCCAGGCGCCGGTTCCCCTGGGCGAGGCGATCGTGACGGATGCCGGCTCCCTGGGAGCCCGCTGGGTGATCCACGCCGTGTCGCAGGACGGCCAGCGCCGGACCAGCGCTGCTACCATCGAGCGCGCCGTCCGGAGCGCGCTGGACCGCGCTCGCGAGCTGGGAGTCGAGACGCTGGCGATCCCCGCGCTGGGCACCGGGGTCGGGGGCTTCCCGCTCGCCGAGGCGGCCCGGATCACGGTGACCACGGTTCGCGCCGAGGCACCGCGTCTGCCGCGCCTCCGGACCGTCACGTTCGCGCTCCGGGGAGCGGCTCCCTACGAGGCCTTCCGTCTCGCCCTCCTGGCGCCCGAGGCGGCCGGGGTGCTGGTCAGCGGCGGCCCCGCGTGACCGGGATCGCCGGCGTGTTCCCGACGCCCGAGCAGCGTGCCGAGCTCGTGGAGGAGGTCGCCCGCGAGATCCTGCTCCACGGGATGGCCGCCCCCGCGGTTCTCTTCCTGCAGGCCAGCATGCCCGACGGAATGGTTCCCGGCAGCGCGATGCTCTTCTTCGACCCCGTCCTCCGGCGGCTCTTCGGCGGCGAGAACGCGCCCGCGCGCGCCATCCTCGCCGACGAGCTCGGGATCGAGCAGCTCATCGATCGTCTCGAGGAGCTCGACGAGGACCTGAGCTGGGACGCGTGACGGACGCCGCGACCCCGGCTCGGGAAGCGGAGGCCGCACCGGCACGAGCGGAGCGCATCCGGCGCGACGCCTTCGTCACCCTCGACCGGGGCACCGCGACCTGCGCCGCGACGGTGGTCGGCCGGGTCGATCGTCGCTGGCGGCTCCTGGCGGCCGCCGCCGTTCCCGCCCCGGCAGTCCCGGCGCCGGACGCGCTCATCGAGCTCCTCCTCGACCGCATAAGGGCCACCGATCCGGCGCTGGCGGCCGATCTCGGGCTCGACCGGCGGGGCACGATCCCGCCCGTGATCGAGGCCGTCGGTGGCGCCCTGACCCATGCGGTCGTCCTCGCCGCCACCGAGGCCAGCCGCCAGCGCCTCGAGGTTGACGCGACTGCCGCCGGCTGGCGGACGACGGGGGCCAGCGCCGAGCGCCTCGACCCCCTCGAGACGATGCGCCTGGCGACCCGCCCGGACGTGGCGGCCCTCATCGTGGGGACGGGTGACCCGCCCGCCGCCGACGAACGCGACCTCGTCGCTGAGCTCGTGGCGCTCGCGGCCGGGGTGGCGGCGCGCCGGCCCGGGATGCCCGTGATCCTCGTGGGAGCGGCCGCCGCCCTCGCCTCGGAGTTCCCGCTCGGGACGGAGGTCATGGCGGTTCCGCGGCCCCACGGCGAGGCGGCGGTGGACCTTCGAGCCCTCCTCGCCGCGCGCCGGGCGGGCCCCGCCGACGCGCGACAGGCACTGGTTGCGGCGACCGCCACGCTGGCCGAGGTGCTGGACCTGCGGATCGAGCTGCTGGAGGTCGGCATGAGCGGCGCGCTCCGCGCCCGGGCGGAGCCGGGCCCCGAGCCGGGAGCGCCTGCCCGGATCGCGGCCCTCGAGGCGCCGTCGGCCATCCTCGGCCTCGTGGACGACGACGCCGCCCTCGATCGTGTCGAGGCGTGGGCAACCCTCGGCCTCGACCGGGCTCGCTTGCGCGACCGGCTGGCCGAGCTGCGCCTCGCTCCGTGGGTCGACCTCGGGGGGGACGGCGCCCTCCTCCGCGCCGCGGCACTCCGAGCCGCCCTGGAGCGGCTCGTCGAGAGCACCGCGGAGCTCGACGGTCCACCACCGGATCTCGTCGTCCTCGCCGGCGGCGCGTGGTCGTCGATCCCGGCGTCCGCCGCCCTGCTCGTGCTCGCGGACGGGATCCGCCGCCCCGGCGTCGTCCAGGTGGCGCTGGATGCGGCCCGGCTCCTCGCCCCGCTCGGGACGATCGACGATGGCGCCGAGCGGGCACGCTTGGTCGGCGACCTCATCGCGGACGCTCTCGTCCCCCTCGGCACGTTGGCGATCGCCCGCGGTGCCCGCACCGGGCGCCACGGCGGGCAGCTCCGCCTCACCGTGGGCGGTGCGCCCGTGGATCTCCAGCTGGCGGGCGGCCGCCTCGCTCTCGTGGACCTGCCGCCCGGTCAGGCCGGGGTTGCGGAGCTCGGTTTCCGAGCCCCCGTCGACCTGGGCGTGCGCGGCAGGCGGTTCGCCGTTCGCGCGTCCGGCGGGCTCGCGGGCCTGGTCGTCGATCTCCGCGACGTGCCGCTCCGGTTGCCCGAGCGGGCCGACGAGCGGCGCGACATGCTGGGGAGCTGGGAGGCCGCCCTCTGGCCGGAGCGCGATCGATGAGCGGCCCGCTTCTCGTCTCCTCTCGCCCCTTGCTCGTCGGGGCCCCGCGCGTTCGCGTCCCGCTTCGGCCCGGCGACCGGATCATGGCGACCGCGGGGGCGAGCGTCGTTGCCGGCGACCTGCTCGCCGAGCGGGTGCGCGACCCACGACTCGTGGAGACCGCCGCCGACGGCCGCTCGGCGATCTCGCACCCCGGGGCGTGGATCCCCGCGGAGCCCGGGCGGCGCGGGACGGCGCCCGCCGGCGAGCTCCTCTTCGAGCACGGGGGCCGGCGGCGGATCGCCTCCGGGCCGCATCCCGACCTCGTCGCGGCGCCCGCGGCCGGGCGCGTGGTCGCGATCCACCCGGGAGTGGAGCTGGTGCTCCAGCTCGACGGCACCGGGATCCCCGGCACCGAGCTCCTCGGCGATCCGGGACACGGCTGGCTCACGCTCCTGCCCGGCGACGGCGACGGGCGGATCCCCCTGGAGGTCGCGCACGCGGGGGCGATCGTCGTCTTCCCCGGCCGAGCCGACGCGGAGAGCCTCACCCGGGCCCGGGCGATGGGAATCGCCGGGGCGATCGTCCCGGCCCTTGCGGATCGCGACCGGCGCGACGTCGTCGCCTCCGAGGCGCGCCAGCGGGCCGGGCTTCACCGGCTCGCGCCATTTCCCGTGCTGGTCCTCGACGGGTACCTGCGCCGTTCGATCGCGGGACCGGTGCGGGAGATCCTGGTCGCCCTCGCCGGGTCAGAGGTCGGCCTCGCGGGGGGTCCACCCATGCTCGTGACCGCCCTGTCGCCCCGGGACCTGCCACTGCCCGACCCCGACCGCGTGCGGGTGCGCGGTGGCCCGGAGGTGGGCCACGAAGGCCGGTTCGCGGGCCTTGCCGGGCTGCGTCGCCTGCCGGGCGGAATCGTGGTCGAAGCCGCTCGGGTCGACCTCGACGATGGGCGTGAAGTGATCGTGGCGGTCGGCGACCTCGAGCGCTTCGTCTGACCCGGGGGTCGCGGCGGCGCCGTTCCCCCGACGGGGCTCTCGGCCCGGGCGCTTCGGGTAGGCTCTGGCCTACCAATGACCGCGCCCCCAGCCGCCGTCCGGCGGACCAGCCGCTCGCCCGCAGCCACGCGCGCCCTCGGCGCGCGCCTCGGTGCCGCGGCGCGCCCGGGCGACGTGATTGCCCTGGGCGGACCCCTCGGCGCCGGGAAGACAGAGCTGGCCCGCGGGATCGCCCGCGGCCTCGACGTCGAGGAGCCGGTCTCGTCCCCGACCTTCATCCTCGTCGCGGAGCACGCGGGACGCCTGCCGCTCTTCCACGTCGACTGCTACCGGCTGGCCGGGGCCGAGGACGCCCTCGGCGCCGGGATCCTCGACGAGCGGGCCGCGGAGGGCGTCACGGTGATCGAGTGGGCCGAGCGGCTCGGGGCGGCGCTGCCGGGCGGCCGCCTGGACGTCGCGATCGACGGAGCCGGCGACGCGCCGCGGGCGCTGGTCCTTCGGGCGACGGATGCCCGCCACGCCCGCCTGCTGGAGGCGCTGGCGTGAGGGCCGTGAACGCGAATCGGCCGCCGGTCCCGCCGGTCCTCGCGATCGAGACCGCCACGAGCCGCACTCTCGTCGCCCTTGGCACGCTCGATGGAGAGCTGCTTGCCGTCGACGAGTGGGAGGCCGGCCACCGTCACGCGGAGGAGCTGCTCGTCCGCATCGCGGCGCTCCTGGCACGGGCCGGGATCGGGCGCCCGGGCCCCGGCGTCCTCGCCGGGATCGTCGCCGGCACCGGCCCGGGAGGGTTCACGGGGCTCCGCGTCGGGCTCGCGACGGCGCACGGGATCGCCCGCGCGGCCGAGGCGCCGCTCATCGGGATCCCGACCGGCGTCGCCCTCGCGGCGGCGGCGCGGGCAACCGGTGCCGTCCCGCCGGGCCGAGAGGTCGCGCTCCTGCTCCCGGCCGGTCCCGCCGGCCGCTACCTCGTGCGCGACGGGCGGGCGATCCTCGCTCCCACCGACGAGCCCACGGGCAGCCCGGCGCCCGGCACGGCGCTGGTGGCCGTGGACCTCGCCGGCCGCGCGCCGGTGGACGCCGTTGCCCGCGGAACGGTGGCCCGGACCGGCCTTGCGTCGGCACTCCTCGACCTGGGCGCCCGGCGCCTCCGCGAGGGGGCGGACGATGGGGCGGCGCTGGTGCCCGAGTACGTGACGATGCCGCGCGGCGTCATCGCCACCACGGGGGAGGTCGCGTGGTCGCCCGCCCGCCCGTGAGGCTCGTCATCGATTGGATGGCGCACGAGGACCTGGCCGCCATCCAGGCGATCGAGAAGGCCAGCTTCACGACGCCGTGGCCCGCCTACGCGTACCGGAACGAGCTGGAGACGAACCGCCTGGCCCACTACCTCGTCGTGCGGGTGGGGCGCGAGGTGATCGGGTACGGGGGGATCTGGCTGATGGTCGACGAGGCCCATGTGACGACCTTCGCGGTCGTTCCGGCCTGGCGTCGCCGGCGCATCGGCGAGCGGCTCATCCTGGCGCTCCTCGACCTCGCGCTCGCCCGAGGAGCGCGCGAGGCGACCCTCGAGGTCCGTCTCTCGAACCTCGGCGCGCGCCGGCTCTACGAGAAGTACGGGTTCCGGCCCGTCGGCATCCGGCCGCGCTACTACAGCGACGACCACGAGGATGCCCTGATCATGACGACCGAGCCCCTGGAGGGCCCGGCGATGAAGGCCCGCCTCGCCGCGCTGCGGGCGGAGCTGGCGGACCTGCCCCCGCCCGAGGCCCCCGAATGAGCCACGGGCTGCTCCTGGCCGTCGAGTCGTCCTGCGATGAGACCGGCATCGCCCTTCTCGCGGGGCCGCGGCGGATCGTGGCCCACGCCGTGGCCAGCCAGGTCGCGCTCCACGCCGGAGCCGGCGGCATCGTCCCGGAGCTGGCCGCGCGGGCGCACCTGCGCTGGATCGACCCGGCCCTCGACGAGGTCCTGGCGGAGGCCGGGGCAACGCTCGGCGACGTGCGCTCGGTCGCCGTCACGGCCGGCCCCGGCCTCGTCGGCTCTCTCCTCGTCGGGCTCTCGTACGCGAAGGCGATCGCCTGGGCGCTCGACGTGCCGCTCGTCGGGGTCAACCATCTCGAGGGCCACCTCTACGCCGCCTGGCTGCTGGACCCCGGCGAGCCCGAGCGCCCGGAGCCGGCCTTCCCGCTCGTGGCCCTCGTCGCCTCGGGCGGGCACACCTTCCTCGTCGAGATGCGCGACCACCTCGCCTATCGCCTGCTCGGCGAGACGGTCGACGACGCAGCCGGCGAGGCCTTCGACAAGGCGGGGCGCCTCCTGGGTCTCGGGTATCCCGGCGGACCGGCCATCGCGCGGGCCGCCGAGGAGGCCGCCGGCCCGCCCGAGCGGCTCCCCCGGGCCTGGCTGGGCGACTCGTACGACTTCAGCTTCTCGGGGCTCAAGACCGCCCTCCGCCGCCTCGTGGAGGCGGAGCTGGCCGACGGCGGGCGCCCGTCGACCGAGAACGGTGGCCGCCTGGACGCGTCCCGCGTGGCCGCGCTCGCAGCCGCCTTCCAGGAGAGCGTCGTGGACGTCCTGGCCACGAAGACGCTGCGGGCGGCGGAGGCGGTGGGCGCGCGGACGATCGTCGTGGGTGGCGGCGTCGCCTCGAACGCGGCGCTGCGAGGGCGCCTCGCGGACGGGGTGATCGGCCTCGGGGTGGACCTCGTCATCCCGCGACCCGGGCTCTGCACCGACAACGGGGCCATGATCGGGGCCGCCGGCGCCCGTCGCCTCGCCGCCGGTGAGACGGCCGGCCTCGACCTGGGCGTGCGGGCCTCGTGGCCGCTGGCGCGTCCCGCGGGCGCCCCGGCCTCGCGCCGCCCGCCCACCCGCGGCGCGGCCGCCCGCGCCTACGCCCGGGCCCGGGACGCCGAGGCGGATGCCGCGGGACGAGTGACGGGATGACGCCGCCCGCCGCGATCCGGCTCGACCCGGCTGCCGTGCGGCGCACCCTGCGGGACGCGGGCCTGCGCGCCCAGCGCCGCTTCAGCCAGAACTTCCTGGCCGACGTGGACGTCCTGGAGGCCATCCTCGTCGCGGCCGCCCCGGTCCCGGGCCGCCGGGTCCTGGAGATCGGTCCCGGGCTCGGCATCCTCACCGGGGGGCTCCTGGCCGCGGGCGCCCAGGTCACCGCGGTGGAGATCGACCGGGGCATGGTCGCCCACCTCCGCAGCTCCTTCGCTCTCGAGCTGGCGGCGGGCGCGCTGACGCTCGTCGAGGGTGACGTCCTCGACGAGGACCTCGCGGTCCTCGTGGCCCCGCCGTACGACGTCGTCGCCAATCTCCCCTACCACGTCACGAGCCCGGTCCTCCACCGTCTCCTCGGCGGCGAGGCAGGGCCGCGCCCGGAGCGCTGCGTCCTCATGGTTCAGCGCGAGGTGGCGGAGCGAATCGCGGCGCCGCCGGGAGCGATGAGCTACCTGTCCGTCTTCGTCCAGTACCACGCCGCCCCGACCATCGTGCGGCGGGTCCCGCGCGACGCGTTCGAGCCCGCGCCCGAGGTGGAGTCCGCGATCCTGGCTCTCGACGTCCGCCCTCCCGGTGATCTCGGACGGCTCCCCGCCGAGATGGAGGACGATCTCTGGCGCCTCGTCCAGGCGGGGTTCCGCGAGCGGCGCAAGATGCTCCACAACGTCCTGCCTCGCCAGCTTCCGATCGAGCCGGCAACGATCGCCGCGGCGCTGGCGGAGGCCGGCATCGCGAGCGACCGCCGGCCGCAGACGCTGGGTGTGGCGGAGTGGATCGCGCTCCTGGGGGCGCTTGGGCCGATCCCGACGGATCAGCGGGGCCGCCGGGCGGACGGCCCGTCGTGACCGCCCCGCTCGGGCGCGCGACGCCCGTCGCGCGCGTGACGCCCGTCGTGCGCGTGGCCCCCGCCAAGCTGAACCTGACCCTGGCCGTGGTGGGGCGCCGCCCTGACGGCTTCCACGCCCTCCACTCGGTCATGGCGATCCTCGACCTGGCGGATCGGCTCGCCATGGGGCCGGCCTTCGGCCCCGAGGACCGCCTCCACGTGGTGGGGGACGGCTCCGGCCCTGCGCCCGACCTCGGGCCGGAGCGGGAGAACCTGGTCCGGCGGGCGATCGAGGCCGCCCGGCGGGCGATCCGAGCTGCCGGCGATGACCGCCCTCTCCCGGCGCTCGCCGTCCGCCTCGAGAAGCGGATCCCGACGGCCGCGGGCCTGGCGGGCGGCTCGTCCGACGCGGTCGCCGCCCTCGACGGGGCGCTGGAGGCGTGGGGTGTCGGGGACCTCCTCGATCCGGAGGCGAGGGCGGTCGTCGCGGCATCGCTCGGCTCGGACTGCCCGTTCTTCTTGGCCGGCGGCTGGGCGGCCGTCGAGGGACGCGGGGAGCTGGTGCGGCCGCTGCCGCCGCCCCGCAAAGATGCGCCCGGCGTCGTTCTCATCACCCCGTCGATCGCCGTCTCGACGACGGCGGTCTTCGCGCGCTACGCCGCGGGCATCCGGCCGCCGGGCGGCGCCGCCCTCGCGTCCTCCACGCACCTTGCCGGGGAGCTGGCGGCCGGGCTCTCCACCGCGCGCCTCCTCGAGCGCGCCGGCCTCCTGGCGGTCGCCAACGACCTGGTTCCCGCGACCGCCGACCTCGTCCCCGGGCTCGTGGAGGCCCGCCGGGCTCTCTCGCGGCTGCTGGAGCGACCGGTGGGCCAGTCAGGATCCGGCCCCACGCTGTGGGCCCTCTCGCCGTCGAAGGCCGACGCGCTGGGCGACGCCGCGATCGTCCGCGCCGCGCTGGCCGACGGGCTGCTTTCCCTGCCGGGGGAGGGGCCCGCGTTCGTGGCCGCGGCCGCGCTGGCCGGCAGGCCCCCGACCATGCCATCCTGAGCACCCCGAAGGAGATCGCCATGCCCCGCACGCCCGTCGAGACCGCGCTCGCTCCCGCCGCCATCGGCCCCTACAGCCAGGCCGTGACGGCCGGCGGCTTCCTGTTCTGCTCCGGCCAGCTGGGGCTCGATCCGGCCACCGCCGACTTCGCCGGGCCCGACGTCGAAACCCAGGCCGAACGGGCCATGACCAACCTGCGCAACGTCCTGGAGGCCGCCGGCTGCACCTTCGACGACGTCGTGAAGACGACCGTCTTCCTCGCCGACATGGCCGACTTCGCGGCCGTCAACGCCGTCTACGGCCGCTTCGTGACGGACCCGCCGCCAGCCCGCTCGACGGTCCAGGTCGCGGCGCTCCCGAAGGGAGGCCGGGTGGAGATCGAGGCGATCGCCCTCCTGCGCGTCTAGAGAAGCCGTTCACAGGGCCGGGCCCCTCGGTTGACGAACCGGCGCGCCCGCCCCTACGATCCCGGAACCAGATGACACCCGATCCAGCCACGCCGGCCGGCAGGCGCCCGGACCCG
>JAZDPM010000286.1:0-6683 GCA_043797725.1 Chloroflexota bacterium | reverse complement strand
GGATCCCGTGCTACACTTCGGCCCGGCGTTCCCGCCCCAGCGCGTGGGATCGGCCTCGCGTGGGGATGTAGCTCAGCCGGAAGAGCACCGCGTTCGCATCGCGGGGGTCAGGGGTTCGAGTCCCCTCATCTCCACCACTTCCTCATCGATGACCATCCAGGTTCTCGTCGCGTACGCCACGAAACACGGCTCCACCGGCGAGATCGCCGCGGCGATCGGCGCGACGTTGCGCGATGCCGGGCTCGAAGTCGAAGTCCGAGGCGCCCGCGACGTCCACGGCCTGGCGCCCTACGGCGCGGTCGTCCTCGGCAGCGCGCTCTACTCCGCCCACTGGCAGCGCGACGCCAATCGCTTCGTGAAACGCCATCTCGCCGAGCTTGTGCGCCGCCCGGTCTGGCTCTTCAGCAGCGGCCCGCTCGACCACTCCGCGGAGTTCGGCGACATCCCGTTCACCGAGCACGTGGCGCCCGGCGTCGAGCCGATCGGCGCCCGCGGCCATCGCACCTTCGGGGGCCGGCTGCTGGAGGGAACGCCCGGGGTGGACGCCAAGATGCTCGCGACCCACCGGGTCGGCGATTTCCGGAACTGGACGCACATCGAGGCCTGGGCCCGCACGATCGCGGCCGCCCTGGCGGAGATGAGCGAGTAGGTCGCGCAGCCCGGCGACCGGCGGCCGGCGACCGCGTAGGTCCCGGAATCCCGAACGGGCGGATGCCCGACGCCGACCGTCCGGGCCTCTCCGTGCGTTGCACGCTATGTTTCCTGCTCGGACAGGTCGGCAGAGGCGCCGACGCCGCACTTCTGTGCGTGCCACGCACGATTGACCGTCCAAGAACGCTGTTGGCGCCAGAGGAAGCCGGAATGATGGCGTGGTGCGCAACGCCGCGGAGCGCCGGCTGCCGCTCCACCCGGCGGCCGGCGACGACGCGTGAAGTCGGCGGTAAGAGACAGGTAAGGCGCCGGCACCATGCTGTCGGCCATGAAGAAGCACCGACCGAAGCACCGTGCGCGGCCACGGAGCGGAACCGGCCCGCCGCAGTTCACCGTGGCCACGAGCGACGAGGTCAGGCGAGCGTTCGAGCACCTGGACCTTGGCGTTGGCTGGGCCGGCCTCGCCCCGAGCATCCTGCCGCTCCTGCCGCGCCGCGCTCCGTCGCCGATCCGGACGGGCGGCCCGCTCCAGGCGATGCTGGGACCAGGGATCCTCGTCGGCTTCGGCATCGATTTCGGCCCCGCCTTCGCGACCGTCACGCGTAACCTCGTCGCCCGCTGGGGCATCAGCGACGGCGACGTCGTGTCGGCGGCGCTCGGGAACGTCCGGGCCCTGGCGGCCGAGCTGCCGCCCGAGGTCGTCAAGACGGTCGACCTCGACGACGGCGCGGTCGTGCGCGTGCTCCAGTCCGGGGCGGGCTGGGCCTCCACCCTGCTGCTCGTGCCGGACCTGCTGCCCCGATTCTTCGGGCCCGGGCCACATCTTCTCGGGGCGCCCTGCCGGGACGTCGTCATGGCCTTCTCCGCGGGAACATCGCTCGATCTCGTCTTCGATCTCGTGGAGGGCCTCGCCTGGGCTGATCCCGTCGGCCTGGTCGCGGCCTGCTACCGCCACGTCGACGGATCCCTCGAACAGGTCCCTGCGCCGCTGCCGGGTTCCGTTGTCCCCCTGGGGGTCAGCCTTCCCGTCCGAACCCGATTCGTCTCGTAGGCGGTCAGCCCGGCGCGGCGTGGAGCTCGGCCGCGTGCGACCGCAGCCATCGCCGGTGGGCGGCGTGGTCCGGGACGCGCGTCGCGACGAGGTCCCAGAAGCGCGGGCCATGGCCGAAGACGCGCAGGTGGCAGAGCTCGTGGACGACGACCGTCTCGAGGACGCCCGGCGGCGCCAGGACCAGGCGCCAGGCGAGCATCACCCGGCCCGCCCGGGAGGCACTCCCCCACCGGCTCCGCGTGTCCCGGACGGCGATCGCGGTCGGGGCCACCCCCAGCGGCCCGGCGTGGCGGGCGATCGCCTCCTCCACCGCGGCGCGGGCCCGCACCCGCAGCCACGCCTCCAGGACCGCGGAGAGCGGCCGTCGCTCCGTGGGGGCGAGCGTCACGAGGAGGATGTCCTCGTGATCGGCACCGACGCGCTCCACGCGGGAGCGGCGGCTCCCCGGCAGCCCGGCCGCGACGCGCACCCGGTGCGGCTCGCCCCGGTAGCGGAGGAGCGACCCTTCGCGCAGCTCCCCGGCGATCGTGTGGCCGGCGCGCGCCTCCTGGCGGGCAAGGTGCCGTCGGATCCACGTCTCGCGCTCGGCGAGGAACGGCTCCACCAGGCCGCGAGCCGCCGCCTCCCGCATCCGGACCCCGGGCACGGTCGCGACCACGCCGCGGCGCGAATCGATCGTCACCCGAAGCCGGCGGGCCCGCGACGAGCGGCGCAGCGTGTACGGCAGATCGCCCCCCGGCAGGCGGGCAACGGCCGGGGACTCGAGATGCCCGGGGGAGGCCGCCCTGCCGCCCGTCATCGGCGGCGCCGCTTCTCCAGCGTCTGCCGGGCCTCGGCCATCCGCCCGGCCCGGACCGCAGCGGCGAAGCCGGGCTCGTCGTCGAGGGGAGCGAGCGGCGTGCCCAGGAGCATGCCGAGCACGTGATCGGCCAGGGCCGGGTTCCAGGCGAGGAGCGGCCCGTGGGCGTACGTCCCGATGACGCGGCCGGCGACCGCTCCGTCCGTGGCCGGCTCGCCCCCGTTGCCGGTCCCCACCTCCAGGTGCGCGAACGGCAGGGCATCCGGGCCGAGGATCGAGCGGCCGCGGTGCGACTCGAAGCCCGCCAGCTCGGGGAGGCCGGGCGCGAAGGCGGGCGTCCCCACCACCGGCCCGTCGACGAACGAGCCGAGCGAGGAGCGGACGTCCAGGAGGCCCAGCCCTTCGTGCTCCCGGCCGTCGGGATCCGCGAAGGTCCGGCCCGCGACCTGGTAGCCGGCGTCGATCGCGAGGAGGATGGCGCCGTCGGCAACGGCGGCGGCCAGCGTTCCCTCGGCCGCGAGGCGGCGGGCGACCTCCGGCAGGTCCTCGTCGGCGGCCCCCGCCACCTGGTAGAGGTCGGCCGACGGCAGCGGATCCCCGGGCTGCACCGTGACGGAGCGGAGGGCGATCCCGCGCGCCGCCGCCCGGTGCTCGAGGACGCGGAGGTTGCCGGCGTCCGCCTGGGGCATGGAGAGGGCCGGATAGAGGTCGGCGAGCAGCAGGATGCGGCCGGCCATCGCTCAGCCGCCCAGCGTCGCCGCAAGGGCGAGGAAGGCGGGGTAGTTGGCCGCGACGTCCACGGTGCCCGGCGGGAGGGAGCGGATCGCCGCGGCGGGGTCCGGCACGATCCGGACGTCGAGCCCCGCGACGTGCATCCGGAGCGCCACGTCGGCGGCCCGGTTCCCGGCGGCCACCACCGTGCGGCCGGCGAGCCGCTCGAACGGCGCGTCCCACAGGAAGGCGCAGTCCTTGCCCGAGCCGCCGCGGGCCTCCATGACGACGACCAGCGGGTCGGTCCCGCCCGCGGCGCGCTCGATGATCTCGCTCCACGACGACGGGTTCTTGGACAGCATGAGGCGCACCACGCGACCGTCGATCGAGCGCGGCCGCCAGCGGCCGTCCACGTCGTCCACCCGCGCGATCGCGGCGAGCGCCCGGGCCGGATCGACCCCCATGGCCGCCGCGCCGGCGAGGGCGAAGAGGGCGTTGGAGGCGGAAGTCCGGCCCGGGAGCCGGAGGTCGAGCGGAAGGTCGAGGCCGGGTCCCCGGACGCGACCCTCGGCCACGCTCCAGGCGGGCTTCGCGCGGGCGAGGCCGCACGTCGCGCAGGACCAGTCCGGGCCGTCCCGGCGGAGCCGGACGCGGCACGTCCGGCAGACCTCCCCGTCAGCGTCCCACCACATGCCGCCCGCCACCCAGACGACGCCGCGGTGATCGCGGACCGACCAGGCCACGAGCGGGTCGTCGGCGTTGGCGACGACGGTGCACGGCCAAGCCACCTCGGCGAGCGCCCCCTGCCAGTGGCGGGCGAGGGCCTTGCTCCGCACCCCGCGCTCCAGGTAGTCGCGGCTCAGGTTCATCAGGAGGATCGCCCGCGGTCGCGTCGCCTCCGCGATCGGGCCGAGGTAGGCCTCGTCGGTCTCGAGAACCGCGTACGGGGCGCGGCGGTCCGCGTCGAGGGTCGTGACGAGGCCCTCTGCCATGTTCGCCCCGGTCGCGTTGTACGCGACCGCGCCGGCCGTCCCCAGCGCCTCGGCCAGGAGCCGGGCCGTGGTGCTCTTGCCGTTCGTGGCCGAGACGAGGGCAACCTGCCGGCCGGCGGCCAGGCGATGCAGGGCGTCGGGGTCGATCCGGAGGGCGATTCCTCCGCCCACCGTGGCCCCCCGGCCGCGACCAAGGCGGCGCGACGCCGCGGCGGTCGCCCGGCCGGCGGCGAGGGCGAGCGTCGTGCGCGGGGGCAGGGAGCGGCGGGGCTCGGTCAACGGGGCACCTGGTGCGGACGGGCAGTGGGAGGAGTGTAGCCAAGGCCGCCGCCGAGGAGGCTCGAGGATTCTCGGGCTGCCGCTCACCCGAACCGGCCGGCTGGGGCATGACACGACGTGCCGAGGTCCGGCGGGGTACGCTGCGGGCGGGCGCTCGGGGCCGCGAAGCGCTGCGACTCCGGGCGTGACGCGGGCGGCGGTGCTCCGGCTCGCACGGCCGGTCACCCCGTTGGGCAGCCTGGTGCGTCTTCCTTGTAGGCGCAGCCGAGCCAACCGCTCCGAGCCCACGGATCGGCCCCGACTGCGCGGAGGTAGGGCGTGACGCGTTCGATCGCCGACGACCTGCGGGAGCGCCGTCCCGAGGCGATCGACCGCCTGCTCGCCGAGCACGGACGGGAGATCCAGACCGTGGCCCAGGTCATCCTCCACGATCGAGACGAAGCGGCCGACATCCTGGCCGAGACGGTCATCGCCGCCTGGGAGAAGGGATCGAGCCTCCGCGACCCCGACGCGCTGCGCCCATGGCTTCTCCGCGTGGCCACCAATCGCGCCCTGGACCGGCGCCGCAGGAGCACCCGGCTCGTCACGCTCGACTCGGTCCTCGAGTGGGAGTCCGCCGATCCCCGCGGACCGGCAGAGGCGCACGTCGCCGTCCTCGAGGGCCTGGCCCTCATGGCCCCGCGCGAGCGGGCGGCGGTGGCCCTGCGGTACCTCGCCGACCTCCCGGTCGAGGAGGTAGCGCGCGCCATGGGCACGCGGCCGAACACGGTTAAGACGCAGCTTCGGGAGGCGCTCGGGAAGCTCCGCCGGGGCATGGTCGACGATCTCGACCAGCGCGAGACCGCGCCGGAGGTGCGCCATGCGTGAGGATCGCCTCGAGGCCGAGCTGCGCGCGGCCCTCCACCGCGAGATGGCCATGGCCCGCCTCGGCGTGACCGCGCCGCAGATCCGCACGGGAATTGCCGCCCGGGAGCGGAGCCGTCGCTGGACGCGGGCCGCGGCGGGGATCGCGGCTGCCTTTGCAGTCGTCCTGCTGGGGGCGCCCGTCCTCGCCCCGCTCGTGGAGCGTGCCCTCGCCCCGGACCAGCCAACCGAGACGGCAGTCACGGTCCGCCTCGAGGCTACCGGCGACCTCGTCGTGGAGAAGACGCCCTTCGCGGGATCGGCGGTCGAGATGGCGCGGCTGCCGCGTGCCGCCGACTGGCTCCGACCAACGGTCGACCCGGCCCGGCTGCAGCCCGGGACGACGGGCACGGTCGTCGCCTTCCATCCCGACGGATACCTGGCGGTCGCAGTCTCGGCTGCCGACGGGGCGCGGCGCCCGGTCGCGATCCTGGCATGGGATCTCGCCCGGCCGGCCGACGACCCGACGCGGATCGACGCAACAACCGACCTCTGGGGCACGCCGCTGATCGGCTGGACCCCGGACGGCCGGCTCGTGGTGGCCACGGACCGGGAGGCCTCGGCGTTCGACGTCCTCGACGCACGCACGAGGCGCGTCGTCCGCGTGACCCTGCCCGGCGGAGGGGCCGCCCTGGTCCGCTGGACCGACAACTTCGTGGCGGGCGGGTCGATCACGAGCACGCCCGACAGTCGGGTGGTGGTCTTCGGGATAGACGATCGCGGCACCCTCAGATACACGATGGCGACCGTCGAGCTGCCCCGCGACGGAGGGGTCGCCACGCTGACGGACGGGCTCCCGCGCGCCGTCTGGTCCGTCACCGGCCTGGAGCGATTGTGGGGCGTGAATGCGGGCGGTGTCGTCGCCCTGACGGGCTCGAGCTGGCGCCCCTTGAACCATACGGCGAAGGGGCACTGGCTCCCCATGGCGGGGGTGAAGGTGATCCGCAGGGACCTGAACCCGGACCTTCGCGATGCGCAGACCTGGGCGATCCTCGGCCCGGGCGAGCAGCTGGTTGGCGTGCCGGCCTGGGACGCCTCGGGCGCCGGGGTCTGGCTCCTCCAGGGAACCGGCCGGCGCCTCGACCTCGTCCACCTCGACGGCCCGGGTCTCGCGTCGGTGGGGGCCACCCTTCCCTGGGATGGCACGACCGGCTCCGACCGGAACGCGATCGCCGGCGTGGCGTCGGATGGGCGCGGGCTGATCGTCTACCGGGCGACCGGAGACCTCTTCGTCGACGGTGTCTCGGGTCGCTGGGCGGAGCTCCCGGCCGGCGCCCGCTTCGTCGGCTGGGCGCGC
>JAZDPM010000188.1:0-3488 GCA_043797725.1 Chloroflexota bacterium | reverse complement strand
CGCGCTCGACAAGGGCGAGGATGCCTCGCTCGTCGACGTCGCCCTCGAGCTCGACGGCCGCCGCCGGCGCCTCCTCGGCGAGGCCGACCGCCTCAAGGCCGAGAGGAACGCCGTCTCGAAGCGGGTCGGCGAGGCGATCCGGGGCGGAGCCGACCCGAGCGGCCCGGAGGTCGCCGCCCTGCGAGCCGCCTCGGTCGCGGCCGGTGGGCGGATCGAGGTGCTCGACGCCGAGGTTGCCGACGTGGAGGCGGAGCTCGAGGACGTCATGCTCCGGATCCCGAACCCGGCCGATCCCGACGTCCCGGTCGGCGACGCCGACGCGAACATCGTCGTCCGGACCTGGGGCGAGCTGCTCCCGCGTGTGGTGCCGCTCGTCGGCGAGATGGGCGCACACGCCGACCCCACGGCCGGCACCTGGGAACGCAAGCCGCACTGGGAGATCGCAGAGGATCTCGGCATCATCGACCTGGAGCGCGGAGCGAAGATCACGGGCTCCGGCTTCCCGGTCTACCGGGGCGCCGGCGCCGCCCTCCAGCGGGCGCTCATCGACTTCTTCCTCGGCGTCCACACCCGCGAGAACGGGTTCACCGAGATCTGGCCCCCGGCCGTCGTCAACGCCGCCTCGGCCCGGGGAACCGGCCAGATCCCGGACAAGGAAGACCAGATGTACGTCGTGACCCGCGACGATCTCTACCTGGTCCCCACGGCCGAGGTCCCGGTCACGAACCTCCACCGCGACGAGATCTTCGAGGCCGACACGCTGCCGATCCGTTACGCCGCCTACTCGCCGTGCTTCCGGCGCGAGGCCGGCGCCGCCGGCAAGGACACCCGCGGCATCCTGCGGGTCCACCAGTTCGACAAGGTGGAGATGGTCCTCTTCGAGCGGCCGGAGGCCTCCAACGACGCGCTCGAGTGGATGACCGGGCGGGCCGAGGACCTCCTGCAGCGCCTCGGGCTGGCCTACCGCGTGCTCCTCATGGCCACCCGCGACATGGGCTTCGTCCAGGCCAAGAAGTACGACCTGGAGGTCTGGGCGCCTGGCGTGGAGAGCTGGCTGGAGGTCTCCTCCTGCTCGAACTTCCGCGACTACCAGGCCCGCCGGATGGCGATCCGCTACCGGCCTGCCGCCGGCGCGAAGCCGGAGCTGGTCCACACGCTCAACGGCTCGGGGCTTGCACTCCCGCGGGTGGTGGCTGCCATCCTGGAGACCTGCCAGCAGCCGGACGGATCGATGGTCGTTCCGGAGCCCCTGCGCGGGACTCTCGGCACGGACGTCATCACGGCAGGCTGACCCGCGCCGACCCGACCGCGCGCAGGAAAGAGCCGCCCATGATCACGCCCGCACCGACCTGGCCGGGCGCGGCCCGCCGCCCTTCCTCGCCGCGGCGCCCCGCGCCCCCGGCGCCCGCTATCCTCGAGCCGCGCGCCGTGGAGAGGTGCTGGAGCGGTTTATCGGAGCGGTCCTGAAAACCGCAGGGCCTTCGCGCCCCGTGGGTTCGAATCCCACCCTCTCCGCCACTCGTGCCCGCCCGCCTACATCTGCTTGAAGCGCGGGCCCTCGCCGCCCTCGGGGGGCAGCCAGCGGATGTTCTCGAAGGGGCACTTCACGGCACAGGTCATGCAGTGGAGGCAGTTCGAGGCGGAGAGGACGATCTTCTGGCCGTCCCAACGGTAGACCTGGCCCGGGCAGAAGTGGGTGCAGGAGCTGGCGTAGTCGGCCTCGCAGGTGAGGCACTTCTGCGGATCGAGCACGGTCATGTGGGCCGGCTCGTCCTCGCGGTGGAGCGAGCCGGTGAGGCTTACGAACGTGGCGCCGTCCATGCCCCCGGGGTCGGGCCGGCCAAGGCGAGCGCCCCTCTTCGTGCCCCGGAAGTCCGGCTCCATCCCGAGGCGGGGCAGGCGGTTCGAGATGAGCGAGAGCGGCACGCCGAGGTAGATCCCGCGACGGAAGGCCGCGCGGTAGTTGCGGGCGTGGCGCAGGTCAGGCAGGACGCCCCGCTCCTCCAGGCGCGTCCGGTAGCCGGCGAGGGCAGCCTGGCCGGTGTCGCCGGCGGCCAGGGCCTCGACGATCGTGTCGGCCGCGGCCATTCCCGACAGGATCCCGTAGCGGATCCCCTTGATCTTCTCCATGTTGACGAACCCGGCCCCGTCGCCGACAACGAGACCACCCGACGCGGCCAGGGTGCCCAGCGCGAAGTAGCCGCCTTCGGGGATCGTCTTGGCGCCCGTCGCGATCGTCACGGAGCCGGCCAGCAATCCGGCGATGAACGGGTGGGCGCGGTAGCGCTCGAACTCGTGCTGTGGCGTCAGGTCGCCGTGCTTCCAGTCGAGCCCCAGGATCAGGCCAACCGCCGCCATCTTCTCGCCCAGGCTGTAGATGAAGCCGCCGCCGAAGACGCTGGCCGGGTTCGGGTAGCCCAGGGTGTGGATCACCCGGTTGTTGCCGAAGGGGTTGTCGCCTGCGAACTGGACGACCGCCTTGATGCCCAGCGAGTGGACCTGCGGGTTCTTGCCGCCGCCGAAAAGCTCGCGGAACTGGGTGGAGATCGCGCCGTGCGAGCCGTCGGCGAGGACGGTCAGGCGGGCCCGGATCTCCTCGGCGGGCCGGAAGTTCGGCTTCGCGTCGCCGTCGTTGTCGCGGCCCACGTCCGTCAGGCCGACGCCGACGACGTGGTTGCCCACGACAAGGAGCGTACGTGCCGAGTAGCCGTGGTAGAGCTCCACGCCGAGGCTTTCCGCCCGGGTCGCCAGGTAGTCCACCAGCCGCGACAGTGAGAGGGTGACGCCGCCCTTGTGGTGCATGCGGCCCGGCACCGCGAACGGAGGGACCCGGACGGCGCGCTTCGCGGCCAGGAAGTAGAGCTCATCCCTCTCGACGAGAACCACGTGCTCCATGAAGCGCCGGTCGTCCCGCCAGCCCGGGACCAGCTCGTCCAGGCAATCAGGCTCGAAGGCGGCCCCCGAGAGGGAGTGGTAGCCGGGTCGGGGCGCCTTGTCGATGACGGCGACGGTCGCCTCGCGCGAGACGGCGGCCAGCTGCTGCTTGAGCCGGATGGCGGTGGCGAGGCCGGCCGGGCCGCCGCCGACGACCAGGACGTCGATCGGCGCGGTCATGCTCGTGCCTCCGTGGCCCGGATCAGCTCCGGGACGACTGCCTCGATGTCGCCGACGACGCCGAAGTCGGCGTAGTTGAAGATCCGCGCCTTGGGGTCCTTGTTGATCGCCACGATGATCTCCGAGCCCTGCATGCCCGTGATGTGCTGCACGGCGCCCGAGATGCCGATCGCCACGTACAGGCGGGGCTGGACCGTCTGGCCCGTCTGGCCCACCTGGTAGTCGTGGGTCGTGAAGCCATCCTCCACGGCCATCCGGGAGGCGCCGACCTTGGTGCTGGCGCCCAGGAGGCGGCCCAGGCCCACCGCCAGCGGCTGGAGGTAGGTCTCGAAGTCAGCCCGGGAGCGGAAGCCGTGGCCGCCCGACACGATGAT
>JAZDPM010000156.1:0-5618 GCA_043797725.1 Chloroflexota bacterium | reverse complement strand
CGCGGCCAGATCGCGCGCGCCAACGCCATCTTCGAGGCGTTCTTCAACGTCGGCTGGATCGCCGGGCCGGCGCTCGCGGGCTTCCTTGCCACCGCCATCGGACCGGGCCCCACGATAGCCGTCGACGCGGTCACCTTCGCGGTCTCGGCGAGCGCCCTCCTGTTCGTCCGCCGCTCTCTGCGCCCGGAGGCTCGCAGCGAGCCGACCCACCTCCTGGTCGACATCCGGCAGGGGATCTCGTTCGTAGCCCGCCAGCCGACGCTCCGCGCCGTGATCGCCCTGTGGGCGACGATCTCGGTCATCTACGCGGGGCTGGCGAGCGGCCTGATCTTCTACATCACGATCGACCGCGGCCTGGGCCCCGACGTCGTCGGCCTCGTCCTGTCGGCGTTCGCCGTGGGCGCCCTCGGTGGCGCGCTCGTGGCCGCCCGGATGGCGTTCGGGGCGGTCGGGCGGGTCATGCTCGTCGGCAGCGTGGGCATGGGCCTCGCGCTTGTCGTGGTCGCCCTCGACGCGCCGATCCCGGTCCTCGTCGGGGCGGCGCTCATGGCGGGGATCCTGGACGCGAACGTCCTGGTCTCGTACTTGACCCTGCGGACCCAGCTCTCGCCCGACGCCCTCCTGGGAAGGGTCGGGGCAACGGCCCGGACGCTGTCGGTGGGCCTGATGCCGATCGGGGCCCTGGGGTCCGGGGCCCTCCTCGACGCGATCGGGGGCTCGGCAACGCTGCTGCTCATGGGGGTGGCAGCCATCGCCGCCGGGCTGGGCTTCGCCCTCCTGCCCAACGTCCGGCGCGCCCGCGTGCCGCAGCGGGGTGCGCCACCGTGACCGACGGCGATCGCAGCCGGCTACCGGCCCGTCCTCCGCAGGTGAACGCCATCGAGACGGCCGGGCTCTCGAAGCACTACCAGCAGGACAACGTCATCCGCCGCCTGGGTCCCGGCCGGCGCGACCCGATCCGCGCCCTCGAGGGGGTGACGCTGGCGGTCCGCCCCGGCGAGGTCTTCGGGTTCCTCGGCCCGAACGGCGCCGGCAAGAGCACCTGCATCCGGCTCCTGCTTGGGTTCCTCCACCCCACGTCCGGCAGCGCCCGCGTGCTCGGTCTCGACACCGAGACCGACGGCGTCGCGATCCGGGGCCGGGTCGGGTACCTGCCCGGCGGAATAGCCCTCTACGACGCCATGACGGGTCGGGATCTCCTCGACTACCTCGGGGCGTTCTACGGTCACCCGCCGGCACTCCGGCCCCGGCTCCTCGACGGCCTGGAGCTCTCCGCCGGTGACCTCGCCCGCCCGGTCCGCGACTACAGCCGCGGCATGCGCCAGAAGCTGGGGATCATCCAGGCGCTCCAGCACGACCCGGAGCTGGCCATCCTCGACGAGCCGTCGGAGGGCCTGGACCCGCTCATGCAGCGGGCCTTCTACGAGATCCTCGACGAGCTGCGGGCAGCGGGCCGCACGGTCTTCCTTTCCTCGCACGTCCTCTCCGAGGTCGAGCGGGTCTGCGACCGGGTCGCGATCGTGCGCCGCGGGCGCCTTGTCGCTCTCGAGGAGATCGGGGCGCTCCTCGCCCGGCGGCGCCGGTCGGTCGAGATGCGCGTCGAGGGCGATCCACCCACGCTGGCGGGTGTCCCGGGGGTCAGCGGTGTGGTGGCCGTCGGCGGGCACCTCCGGTGTCACCTCGAGGGCGACGTCCGGCCCTTCATGGCCGCCATCGCCGGGTCGCAGGTCACCGACCTCACGATCGAGCCGGCGCGCCTCGAGGACGCCTTCCTGGAGCTCTACGCGGACGACGCGGCCGATGAGGACGCGGCTGCGGCAGGAGAGCCCGACGCAGCCCGGACCGGGCCATGAGCGGGGTCCTCCTGCGGCGCACGTTCGCCGCCGGGCGCTGGCGGCTCGCCGTCGTCGCGCTTGGCCTGGCGCTCTGGGGCTTCCTCCTGCCGGTCGTCTACGCAACCTTCGGCGCCGAGTTCCGCGCGGCGGTCCAGGATGGGCTCTTCCCCGGACTCTTCGACGTCTTCACCGCGTTCGGCGGAGCGAACGTCTTCAGCCTCAGCGGCTCGATCTCCATCGGGCTCGTCCACCCCATCCCGATCGCGATGGTCGCCGTTTTGCGATCGGCGGACCCGCCGGCGCCATCGCCGGCGAGCGCCAACGGGGCACCCTGGAGGTGCTCCTGGCGCGGCCGATCTCGCGGCGCCGGCTGTATGCGACCGTCCTGGCCACGACGCTCAGCTTCGTGGTCGTGGCGCTCAGCGCGAACGTCGCGGGCGTCGCCGCCGGGGCCGTCGCCTCGGGGGTTGCCGATGAGCTTCGGATGGACCACCTCGCGCTGGCCTGGTTGAACGCGATCCTCCTCTTCGCGGCGCTGGCCGCACTCGCCCTGGCGGCGTCGGCATCATCCGATCGGCTCGGACCGGTCCTGGGGCTCGCCCTCGGGTTCACCATCGTCTCGTACGCCGTCGAGTTCCTGGCGGCCATCTGGCCCGACATCGCCGGGCTGCGCCCCTGGTCGCTCTTCGCCTACTTCCAGCCGGCGGAGATCCTCGCCGGCGAGATCGAGCCCGGCGACCTCGCGGTCCTCGCGGCCGTCGGGGTGGTGGCCGTGGCGTTCGGGCTGTGGGTCTTCCCCCGGCGGGACCTGGCGGCGCCGAGCTGAGCCAGCGGACCGGGGCGCGCCGGGCGCACCGGCCACGGGGCCGGCTACGGGGCCGGCGACGGCGAGGCCGAGGCGGACGCCGCCGGCGAGCCCGCGGGCGAAGGGGAGCTCGTCGCCGGGACGCGGACGGCCTCCAGGGCGTCGCGCAGCCTCGGCCAGGTCTGGTTGAAGCCTTCCAGGAGGCGCTCGCCGCCCGGTCCACGCAGGCGGAGCGTCGGCGTGGACGTGACGCCCATCGCGCGGCCGGCCGCGGTCTCGTCCGCGACGGCCTTCGCCATGGCGGGATCATCGAGGCAGGTCGTGAAGTCGGCCTGGGACGAGACGCCGGCGATCTCCGCGATCTGGATCAGGTTCTCCCGCACGAAGCGGCCCTGGTTCTGGCCCTGCTGGAAGGTGTAGAGGGCGTCGTGGTAGCGGAGCCGGGCGGCGGGATCCTGGGCACCGGCGCAGCGGGCCGCCACGGCCGCGTCGGTCGATTCCCGGCCAAGGAACGCGAAGTCGCGATAGACCACCCGGACAACGCCCGCAGCCACGTACTCGCGGTCGACCGCCCCGCCGAAGAGGAGATCCTCGAGCCGGCAGAACGAGCACTGGTAGTCGGCCCAGACCTCGATGGTGACCGGGGCGTCCGGTCGCCCGATCGCATTCCCGACCGGCGGCTCCGTCGGACTGGCGCTGGGCGCCTCGGACGGGGCCGGAGATGGCGACGCCTGGTTGCCGCCAGGCGCGCCCGTCGCGAGGGCGAGACCCGCCGCGCCGATCACGGCGCCGAGGACGACCGCCCCGAGGTAGCCGAGGATGCCCTGGCGCCGGGGGCCGCTCACGCCCGTCTGCGGGGCTGCCGCGTCCGACGGCCACGGATGGGCCGGGGGGATGGGGTCGGGTGGCGCGGCACCGGGCGGGGCGGACGTCTCGTGGGAGTCTGGCGCGACATCCTGCGTTTCCGGCTCGGGGCCGGGGGGAGTCGGGTCGGTCATCGGGGGTCCTAGCGGGCAGTCTGAGCCCACAGAGTAGCGGGCGGCGCCTGTGACCGCCGGACGCATGACCGTCGGACGGGCCGACCGCCCCGGACCACACCAGAGCGCTCGCCCGGTGTCCCGGGGCACCGGAAGATGGTCACCTGGGACCTTCCGGCAGTCCCAATCGACCACCGGTCGCGTGTAGAGTGCGGCTGCGGTCGTGCGAGGTCGCCGGCGTGGGCACCGCCGGGGCATGCACGATCGAGGAAGAACGAAGGAACAGCGTGTCGTCGGAACAGATCACCTACGTGCTCGTCGCGCTCATCGTGACGGGGATCGCGATCCTCCTCCTGCTCACCGGCGCCCTCATCGCCCGGCGTGGCCGCAACGGCGGGCGCGGGGCCACGCCTGCTGAGCCCGTCGCACCCGCCGTGCCCGCGAGTGGGCCGGCTCCGACGGAGCCGGTTCCCGCCCCCGCCCCGATGCCAGCCTTCGAGCCGGCCACAGTCGCGGCAGCCACCCCGGCGCCTATCCCGGCGCCCATCACGGCAGCGGAAGCCCCCGTGCCCGACGCGAGCCCCGAGCCACCCGCCGCGCACGGCGACGCAGAACACCCTGTCGAGGAGGCGGCGGTGACCTCCGCGGACCTCGAGGCCGCCGCTCGCCGCGTCCACGATCCACGCGAGCAGGACGTCATCGAGGGCTTCCTCTCGATCGCGCCGCGCCGTCGCGAAGCGGCGTACGCGGCCCCGGTCGGCCCGACGGCGACGGCGAGCCTCCCCGCGGGGGGTGCGCCGGGTTCCATCCCGGCCGATCCCTACGTGGATGAGCCGACGGGCCTCGATTCGCGGGCCGCCTGGGAGCGGATCCTGGCCGAGGAGAACGCCCGCTACGTCCGGTACCGGCGTCCCATCGGCATCGTCGTGGCGGAGCTGGACGGCTTCTCCCGGTTCGAGGGTGGCTTCGGCGTCGACGCGGCGCGTCGGATCCTCGCGGCGGTGGGCGAGGCCATGCGGCGCAGCGCACGCCGGACGGACCGCGTGGCCCACGTCGGTGGCGGCCGCTTCCTCGCCCTCCTCCCGGAGACGGACGAGATCCAGGCGATCAACTACGTGGAGCGGGTCCGCGGCGAGTGCGACCGCTGGCTCGACGCCGGCGCGGTGGCGCTGCGCCTGTCCGTGGGCTGGGCGAGCCCGAGCGCCGTCGGCGAGCTGGACACCGCCCTCCGCACGGCGGAGGAGCGGATGTACGCCGAGCGGCGGCGCGCCGCCCGCGCCCGGGTCGCGGACCCCGACGCGTCACGCTGACGGGGGCGCCTGTCGGGCAGCGAGTGCCCCGCCGGCCCGTGGGCGCCCTCGTCGGGCTTTCCGGGGCGAGAGCTCAGACGACGGACGGCGTGAGGAGGACCGGCAGGCCGATCTTGTTGTCGTAGTGGGGGCGGTAGCGCTCCACGTTGTAGGCGTGCTCGACATCCACGGTCCGGGCCCCGGGCTCCGGGATGGGGCAGTACCCGTAGCGACCATCGCGGATCGCCGTCATCTGCCCGGTCTTCCCGTCGACCACGAGCTCCATCGCGACGTTCGCGAAGGTGATCGCCACCATCTGGTCGAACGCGTCCGGCTCGCCGGAGCGGAGGTCGTAGGTCAGCTCCGAGTTGACGGTCTCGATGCCCGTCCGGCGCCTGATCTCGTCGGCCAGGAACTGACCGATGTTCGCCTTGTGGCGGTGGCCGTAGGCATCCGCGTCGCCGACCTCCTTGAGCTCCATCCCCTGCGGCAGCGCTCCCTCCGAGGCGATCACGAAGGAATAGCGGCTGGGATTGTTGCGACGATCCTCGACGAGGACGTCGACGAGGTTCTGGAGGTCGAAGCGGTACTCCGGGATGACACACCGCGCGGACGTGACGTAGGCCGTGTAGAGCGCGGTGAAGCCGGCGTTGCGCCCGAAGACGCGGAAGACGCCGATGCGCTCGTGCGATCCGAGCGTCGTCCGCTGGCG
>JAZDPM010000144.1:0-4620 GCA_043797725.1 Chloroflexota bacterium | reverse complement strand
CTCGATGGCGATCCCCTTGACCATGTTGAGGGTCACGATGTCGCGGCCCAGCTCGGGCTCCTGGACGGTGCGCAGGGCGTCGAAGACGGCGCCCTCGGTGAGGGTGCTCATAAGGCGGCTGGATCCTTCCGCTGGTGGGGGCGGGACGCGGTTCGCGGGCAGCGTGCCCGGAGCCAGATCGTAGCGCGGACGCGGGCGGAGCGCCGTCGCCCCGTTGTGCGCCGGCTTCTCCCGGCGACCTGCCCGGGATTCGCACGGAAGGACCCGCCCAACGACGAACCCCATAGATCCGGCTCCGGGTTGACACGCCTTTCCGGGCGCCCGTACGATCCAACCCGCTACTGTCGCTCGGTAGAGTTGGTGACACGCGAGAGGAGGCGCGCCACCGACGCGCGAGCTGCCGTCCCGTCCCCGGATGGTCCAGTGTCGCGATTCTCCGTCGTCCCTGAGGAGCAGCGAGACGCCCGTGGCCAACGACGTCGAAGTCCGGCTCGTGGATGTCGTGAAGAAGTTCGGGGACGTGGCCGCCGTCGACCACGTCGACCTCGAGGTGCGCGACGGCGAGTTCTTCTCCCTCCTCGGGCCGTCCGGCTGCGGCAAGACCACGACGCTCCGCATGATCGGCGGCTTCGAGGAACCGACGTCCGGCCTGATCGAGCTGCACGGTCAGGACGTGACCTGGCTGCCACCGTACCGGCGGAACGTGAACACCGTGTTCCAGAACTACGCCCTCTTCCCGCACCTCACCATCTACGAGAACGTCGCCTTCGGGCTGCGCCGCAAGAAGGTCAGGGACGTGGAGATCAAGAGCCGCGTCGGCGACATGCTGGCCCTCGTCGAGCTCGCCGGCTTCGAGAAGCGCAGGCCGTCCCAGCTGTCCGGTGGCCAGGCGCAGCGGGTCGCCCTGGCGCGGGCGCTGATCAACCGGCCCTCCGTGCTCCTCCTCGACGAGCCCCTCGGGGCGCTCGACCTCAAGCTGCGCAAGCAGATGCAGCTCGAGCTGAAACGGATCCAGCAGGAGGTCGGAATCACGTTCATCTACGTGACCCACGACCAGGAGGAGGCGATGACGATGTCCGATCGCATCGCCGTCATGGACCGCGGCCGGTACGAGCAGCTGGCCGACCCCGCAACGCTCTACGAGCGCCCCGCCACCCGCTTCGTCGCCGGGTTCCTCGGCATCTCGAATCTCCTGCGCGGCACCATCATCGAGAAGGCCGAACGCTACGCGGCCGTGCGCCTCGCCGACGACACTGTGGTCCGGATTCCCGCTACCGCCGTCAACGGCGCCCCGGCCATCGAGATCGGCGTACGGCCCGAGAAGATCCGGATGTTCGCCGCCGACGCCGCCACGCCCGAGGGGCAGAACGTCCTGGCCGGGATCGTTCGCGATGCGTCCTATGTCGGCGTCAGCACCCAGTACGTCGTCGAGACCCGCGGCGGCGGGCGGATGACGGTCTACGAACAGAACGTCGCCCACACGATCCACGGGTCCCTGCACCGGCCGGGCCAGGACGTCCGGCTTGCCTGGTCACCCGATCACTCGTTTGCAGTCGCCTCGTCGGCCGCCGAGTCGGCCGACGAATGATCTGCCCGCGACCGCGAGCAGCGCCAAGGAGGAGCAGATGTCCGAGCACGATCCGATCTTCAGCCGGAGGATCGCCCGGCGCACGATGCTGCAGGGCACGGCGCTGGCCGGCGTCGGGGCATTCCTGGCGGCCTGCGGCACAACGGCACAATCCACCGCGCCCACGGCGGCACCGACTCCGACACCCGGCAACGGGGCGACCCCGGTTCCCACCGCGAAGCCGACGCCCAGCGACGTCCTCAACTTCGCCAACTGGCCCCTCTACATCGACCAGGACGAGGGCAGCCCGCCCAGGAGCCCGACGCTCGACGAGTTCACGGCGAAGTACGGCACGAAGGTCAACTACTCCGAGGCGGTCAACGACAACGACCAGTTCTTCGGGACGATCCAGCCACCGCTCCAGGCGGGCCAGGACACCGGCTGGGACCTTGTCGTCCTGACCGACTGGATGGCGTCCCGCCTGGTCCGCCTCGGTTGGGTCGAGACGATCGACACCGCGAACACGCCCAACTTCGTGGCCAACCTGCGCGACGTCTACAAGGGCGTCGCCTGGGACCCGGACACCAACCTGCGGGCGCCGTGGCAGTCGGGAATGACGGGCCTTGGCTTCGACGAGGCGAAGACGGGCACAGTCACGAGCCTCGAGGCGCTCTGGACGGACGACCCACGCTGGAAGGGCAAGGTCTGGTTCCTCTCGGAGATGCGCGACACGGTCGGCCTGGCCCTCCTCAAGCTCGGCTTCATGCCCGAGGACTTCTCCCTGGCCCAGGCGGACGCTGCCTTTGCCGAGATCAGGAAGACCGTCGACGCGGGGATCGTCCGGAGCTTCCTCGGGAACGACTACAAGGAAGGCCTGGTCAAGGGCGACCTCGTGCTCGGCATGGCGTGGTCGGGGGACATCATCCAGGCCCAGCTGGAGAAGGAATCCCTGCAGTTCGCAATCCCCGACGAGGGCGGGGACCTGTGGACCGACAACATGCAGATCCCGAAGGGTGCCGCCCACAAGTACACCGCGGAGCTGATGATCGACTGGGTCTACAACCCGGCGATCGCGGCCCAGATCGCGGCCTACGTCCAGTACGTATCACCCGTGGCGGGCGCGAAGGAGGCCATCGCCCAGAGCGACGATCCAGAGGTGGCTGCCCTCGCCGACAACCCGCTGATGTTCCCTGACGACGCCACTCTCGAGAAGGTGCACATCTTCCGCAGCCTCAGCGAGGACGAGGAGGCCTACCTGAACGACGAGTTCTCGAAGGTCACCGGCAACTAGCCGGCCCGCCACCCAGGGGGGCCGCCCGTGGGACAGCTCCTCCGCCGCTACCGGTTCCTCGTCCCGTACCTGCTCCTGGCCCCCGGCCTCGCCTGGCTGGCGGTCTACTACGTCTACCCCGCCGTCCAGATGTTCATCGCCTCGTTCTGGAGCGGCTCGCTCTCCCAGGGCTTCACGTTCTCGCTGTCGAACTGGACGAACTACACCGAGGCGGTTGCCCGCTACCAGGAGCAGTTCGTCCGGTCGATCGTCTTTGCCGGCCTCGCCACCCTCCTGACGTTCGCGATCAGCTTCCCGCTCGCCTACACCATCGCCTTTCGGGGCGGTCGCTACAAGAACCTGCTCCTCTTCCTCGTCATCGCCCCGTTCTTCACGAGCTTCCTGCTGCGGGTGATCAGCTGGCGCACGATCCTGGGCGACGACGGGCTCCTCCTGGGTCCGCTGAAGGGACTCGGCATCCTGCCCGAGGAGTTCCGCGTGCTGGCCACACCGGTCGCCGTCATCACGGGCATCGCCTACAACTTCCTGCCGTTCATGACGCTGCCGATCTACGTGAGCCTGGAGAAGATCGACCGGCGCCTGCTCGAAGCGGGCCAGGACCTCTACGCGACACCGGTGATGACGTTCCGCAAGGTCACCTTCCCGCTGGCCCTCCCGGGCATCTTCGCGGGCACCTTGCTGACCTTCATCCCGGCCATGGGCGACTACGTAAACGCCGAGCTGCTCGGCCAGACCCCGGCGACGCGGATGATCGGCAACGTCATCCAGAGCCGATTCCTGGTCAACAACGACTATCCGACGGCGGCGGCCCTGTCCTTCATCCTGATGGCGGGCATCCTCGTGATGGTCGCCATCTATGCCCGACTCCTCGGCACCGAGGAGCTGACGAGCGGGACGGGGTGATGAGATGAGCGCGACCACCCTCGCTCCCACCGGCGGCCGCTCGCGCGGGACCGTGCGCCAGCGGGGCGCCCGCTGGCTCGGCAGGAACCTCCTTTACGTCTACACCGCCCTGGCGATCATCTACCTGATGCTGCCGATCGCCATCATGATCCTGTTCAGCTTCAACCAGCCGGTCGGGAAGTCCAACTTCACGTGGGTGCAGTTCAGCCTCAATGCCTGGCTGAATCCCTTCGGGGCACTGGGTCTCCAGGACGCCGTCTTCGCGAGCCTGCGGATCGCCTTCACCTCCACGCTCGTGGCGACGATCCTCGGAACGCTCATCGGCCTCGCCTTGACCCGCTACCACTTCCGCGGCCGGAGCGCGACGAACCTCTTCATCTTCCTGCCGATGGCGACGCCGGAGATCGTGCTGGGCGCCTCGCTGCTCACGATGTTCGTCTCGATCGGGCAGCCGCGCAACGAGCTCACGATCCTGATCGCCCACATCATGTTCAACATCAGCTTCGTCGTCGTGACCGTCCGAGCCCGCCTCACGGGGTTCCCGCGCCACCTCGAGGAGGCGGCGATGGACCTGGGCGCCACCGAGTGGGTCACCTTCTGGAAGGTCACCTTCCCGCTAGTCTTCCCCGGGATCATGGCGGCCGCCCTGCTGGCCTTCAGCCTCTCGATCGACGACTTCGTCATCACCAACTTCACCGCCGGCCAGACGGTCACCTTCCCGATGTACATCTATGGCTCGTACCGCATCGGCGTCCCCGTCCAGGTCAACGTGATCGGCACGATGATCTTCCTCACTGCGGTGGGGGCGGTTGTCATCAGCACCATCCTGCAGCGCCGCGACCGGGCCGCCTGAGCGCGG
>JAZDPM010000135.1:0-5553 GCA_043797725.1 Chloroflexota bacterium | reverse complement strand
CCGAATGCCGCCTCGTGATCGGCGTCGCCGATTCGCTCGATCGAGAACGAGATGCCGGGGGGCAGCGAGGCGGTCACCTGGATCTCGCCGATCCGGTACATCGAGCCCCTCTTGCGGAGGCGGGCGTTCGCCTTCTCCTGGAGGGCCGTTGCCTTGATGACGACGTCGGCCAGGATCCCCGGGTCGATCCGCTCGACCATGGTCCGGGCGCCCCGGCCGGCGGTCGCCAGGCTGCCCTTCACCTTCGCCTGGGTCGCGGGGTCCTGCGCCTTTGCGGCGACGGCGCTCGCGGCATCGCCGGCGGTCTTCCCAGCCGAGGTGAGCCCCGTCTTCACCCTCTCCTGCGTCTCAGGATCGTGGACTCTTGCGGAGACGGCGCTCGCGGCGCGCGAGGATGCGTCGGCTGCCTCCCGCGCAACCTCCGAGGCCTTCTCCCTCGCCTTCTGCAGGAAGCCCACGCGGTCCTCCGCTCGTGCCGTTCGGTCGTTGGGAACCCTGCGTGCGACGCTACGAGCCTCGGCGGCGGCCGTCAAGCGCGATCAGCGGTCTCCGGCGCCGGTATGCATCCCACTGACTGTGCTGACCCGCCCGCCAGAAACGCGGCCAACTCCGCACCGCGATTCGCTGCGAGTCCACGCTCCGCGACCACGATTCCCACCGTGCCAGCCGGTTGCGGGTCGCCACCGCCCGGTCCGGCTCACTGCGCGCCAGGGCCGCACGTAGCTTCCTCTTGCCCGACCATGCGGCGAGTATGGCGGCGGCGGTCGTCTGAAGGCCGAGACAGGCCGGGGTGTCAGTGGTGGCAGGCGCCCGCGCTGCCCGCCGACTCGGCAGTGCGGAAGGACGACCCGCAGCCGCAGGCCGCGACCGCATTCGGGTTGTTGACCGTGAAGCCGGCACCCATCAGCGTGTCGACGTAGTCGATCTGCGAGCCGCGGAGGAGGTCAATGCTCTTCGTGTCGACGTAGACCTTCATCCCCTGGACCTCGAGCACCTGGTCGCCGGCCGTCGGGGCGTCCTCGATCATCATCCCGTAGCGGAAGCCCGAGCAGCCGCCCGAGTAGACGTAGACGCGCAGGCCGGCGTCGGGGTTCGGCTCGTCGGCCGTGATCTCCCGGAGCTTGCCGACGGCGGCGTCGGTGAGGCTCACGACGGTCGCGGTGTTGTCGATCATCGGGGGCGTCCTCCTTGGGACGAAGGGGGGCGGGTCTGGCCGCTGATCGCCGCGGCTGATGGCTGATCGAATGCTAGGGCCTCACCCGACTTTCGACAAAGGAGCCCGCCGAAATCCGGGACGCAGGCCGGCTACTTCCCGGTGAACGGGGCGCAGACGAGCCCGAGCCTGCCGCCGGTGGCGACAAACCCGCCGAAGTCGGTGTCGCCCCTGGCGAAGCGGACCATCCAGAAGTACTCCTTCGGGCGCTCGGTGGCGGCGGGGAACTCGCGGGGGTTGGCGCAGTCGGCGACGCCGACCACGACTGCCCTGACTTCGTCGAAGGGGCCGTTGCCGGCGACCTGCGCGTACACCGTCTCGATCGGGACACTGCACGGGCTCGTGACGAACGGCCCGCCGGGCAGGCACGAGACCACCGGGAGCTCGGGCGGGAGGCTCACCTGCGGCGGTGCCGTGGCGGCGCCGCCCCCTCCCCCTCCCCCGCCGGCTCCGCCGCCGCAGGCGGCGACCGCGAGTGCGATGAGCAGGACCGCACTGGGGATCCAGTCGCGACCGAGCATGAGCTACTCCTCTATCCCGTATCCCGGGTGGGGCGGAAGCCTAGCGAGCCACGGGGCCGGCGGCAAGATGGGAGCGAGCCGCAGTCATCAGATGGGAGCGCGCCGCGGAGAACGGCCGGCGAGTCTCCGCTCAGCGCCCGAAGCGTCGGGCCCGCTGCTGGTAGGTCCGGACCGCCCGCAGGAGATCGATCTCGCGGAAGGCCGGCCAGTACGCATCGCAGAAGTAGAACTCGCTGTAGGCGCTCTGCCAGGGCAGGAAGCCGGAGAGGCGAACCTCGCCGGACGTGCGGATGATCAGCTCGGGGTCCGAGGAGCCGCTCGTGTACAGCTGGGCCGCCAGCCGCTCCGCGGTCAGGGCATCGGCCAGGGCCTCGGGCGCGGTCCCCTCGGCGACGAGAGCTCGCACGGCGGCCCGCGCGGCCTCCACCAGCTCGTCACGACCGGAGTAGCCGAGGGCGAGGGTCACCCGCAGGCCCGGCCGGCCGCGAGTCTCCGCCTCGCCCCGCTCGGCCGCCTCGCGCAGCCGCTCCGGCAGGAGGTCGCGCCGCCCGATCACCTGCAGGCTCATGGCCATCGGTCGGACGCGGTCCCGCTGGGCGAGCGCCTCCAGCGTCGCGCGGGCGATCTCCGTGATCGCCGCGACCTCCTCGGCCGAGCGCTCCAGGTTCTCCAGCGAGAGGGCCCACAGGGTCACCTCGCGGATGCCGATCCCGGCGCACCAGTCCAGAAGCTCCACGGCCTTGTCGGCGCCGTGGCTGTGGCCGGCCTTGATCTCCCGGAATCCCAGCTCCCGGGCCCAGCGCCGGTTGCCGTCCATGATCAGCGCCACGTGGTTCGGAACGGGATGCGCCAGGACCTCGGCCCGGAGCCGCACGGCGTAGGCCCGGTAGACGGGCGCAAGGGCCACGCCGCCCGCCAGCCGGCCCACCGCCCGGACCCGGGCGATCACCCCGGCGCCCGGGCCCACGGACAGACGCTCAGTCATCCGCTCGCTCCACGACGGTGGCGATCCCCTGTCCCACGCCGATGCACATCGCAGCCATTCCGTACCGGCCGCCCGTGCGGACCAGCTCGTGGACCAGCATGGTGACGAGGCGCGCACCCGACGCCCCGAGCGGATGGCCGAGCGCGATCGCCCCGCCGTTCGGGTTCACGACGGCCGGGTCCAGGCCCAGCTCGTCCATGCAGGCGACGGACTGCGACGCGAAGGCCTCGTTCAGCTCCACGACGTCCAGGTCGCCGGCCTCGAGCCCCGCCCGACCGAGCGCCCTGCGCACCGCGGGGACCGGGCCGATCCCCATGACCCGCGGGTCGACCCCGGCGACGGCAGTCGCGAGGACGCGCGCCATCGGGCGCAGGCCCAGGGCGCGGGCGCACTCCGCCTCCACGACGAGCAGGGCGGCGGCTCCGTCGTTGATCCCCGACGCGTTGCCGGCCGTCACGGTCCCCCCGGCACGGAAGGCGGGCTTGAGCTTCGCGAGACCCTCCGCCGTGGTATCCGGACGCGGGTGCTCGTCGCGGGTCGCGAGGACCGGGTCGCCCCTGCGCTGGGGGACCGGCACAGCCACGAGCTGGGAGTCGAAGCGGCCGCCCTCGATCGCGGCGACGGCGCGGCGCTGGCTCTCGGCGGCGAAGGCGTCCTGGCGCTCCCGCGACACCTGCCAGTCGTCGGCGACGCATTCGGCGGTCTCCCCCAGCGAGATCGTCGGGTAGGCGGCGTCCATCCTCGGGTTGACGAAACGCCAGCCGAGCGTGCTGTCGACGAGCTCGCGGGTGCCGCGCTCGAAGGCCGTCTCCGGCTTCAGCATCACGAACGGAGCCCGCGACATCGACTCCACGCCGCCCGCGACGAGGACGTCGCCGTCGCCGACGGCGATCGCGTGGGCCGCCGAGTTGAGCGCCTGGAGGCCGCTGCCGCACAGCCGGTTCACGGTGAGGCCCGCGACCTCCACCGGATAGCCCGCCAGGAGGAGCGCCATCCGGGCCACGTTGCGATTGTCCTCGCCGGCCTGGTTCGCGCAGCCGAGGATCACGTCCTCCACGACCGCGGGATCCAGCCCGGTCCGCTCGACGAGCGCCCGGAGCACGAGCGCCGCGAGATCGTCGGGCCGCACCCCGGCGAGGGCGCCCCCGTAGCGGCCGAACGGCGTCCGGACGGCATCGACGATCCAGGCTTCACGGAGCGGGCGGCGCAGGTCTCGGGTCATTGCCGGATTCTAGGCCACCCCCGGCCGGGCCATCCGGTGCCCGCTCAGCCCGGGCGCGCGCTCAGGCGAGGACGGACGGGTCGAAGATGGTGACCTGGCCCTCGCGAAGCTCGAAGAGGCGGTGGTCGATCGACTCGTCAGAGTCGCCGTGGTACTCCTGGACGAAGTCGGCGAAGAGGGAGGCGAACTCCGGGTCGTCCCCGTGGAGGGTGCCGGCGACGAGGAGATGACGCGCCGGCAGGCCGACGAGCACGCGGTTGCCCGGGCCTCCCAGCTCGCCCACGAGGTGGGCGATCGCGTCCGGCAGGAGGATGCGACTGGCGTCCCAGCCGTCGCCGGTGTCCGAGGAGATCACGCGGCGAGGGCCGGCGGCATCGATCGACCAGGCGGCCCCGGACGCCCAGGCCGCGAGGTTGCGGTAGGCCGCCTCGCGCAGTGTCGCCGGCGAGACGCCCCAGGCCGCCAGGTGGTCGCCGTTGACGAGGACGTCGAACCCGTCCGCGGTCATGGCATAGGCGATCTCGAGGTCGACCGGGCCGTCGTCGAGCAGCAGGTCCGCGTTCCCGGCCGCGCTCGAGGGCGTCGTGATGGTGGCGAGGCGAAGACCCGGCGTCCCGGCAGGCCTGAGCACGGGATAGAGAATCGGGGCCGCGGCCTCCCACGAGTGCTCGGCGGTGAGCGAGACCGGCGAGGCCGGGGCGGTGTCCTGCGCGTCGTCCATGCGGGCGTCCTCTTTCATCGGCACCGCTAGGATGCCCCATCCGGCGAGACCCCGGAAGCCCCCGGCGCACGCCAGCGCGGATCCCGGCGCTCGACGAACGCGCGCATCCCCTCCGCCTGGTCCGGCGTCCCGAAGAGCGCCCGGAAGAGATCGCGCTCGACGCGGATGCCGTCCGCCAGCGGCCCCTCGAACGCGGCCCGCACGGCCGCGACGGCGGCGCGGACCGCCTCGGCGGGCTGGGCGGCCACGTCGGCCGCGAGGTCGAGCGCGGCCCCCAGCGTCTCCGCCGCCGGCACGACGCGCGTGACGAACCCCAGGCGGTCCGCCTCCGTCGCGCTCACCCGGCGCCCCGTCAGCACCAGCTCCATCGCCCGGGCCTTGCCGATCGCGCGGGCAAGGCGCTGCGTGCCGCCGGCGCCGGGGATGATCCCCAGGTTGATCTCGGGCTGGCCGAAGGTCGCGTCGTCGCCGGCGACGAGCATGTCGCAGGCGAGGGCCAGCTCCGCCCCACCGCCGAGAGCGAAGCCGCGGACCGCGGCGATGGTCGGCGTCGCCACCGCCGCCACCCGGTCCCAGCCCCGGAAACCCGGCGATGTCGCGAGGCTCTCGGCCGTCTGCGTCGCCAGCTCCGCCACGTCGGCCCCGGCGGCGAAGGCCCGCGTCCCGGCCCCGGCGATCACGATCGCCCCGCAGGTCTGGTCGGCATCCAGCGCCTCCACTACCTCGGCGAGCCGGAGGAGGAGATCGAAGCTCAGGGCATTGAGCGCGCGCGGCCGGTTCAGGGTCACGAGGGCCACGCCGGCCAGCTCCTCCGCCGGATCGACCGGCGCCCCATCCGGACCGCGACGGCGGGCGGGGTGCTCCACGAGGACGAGGTCGGGCGCTTCGCCC
>JAZDPM010000108.1:0-2066 GCA_043797725.1 Chloroflexota bacterium | reverse complement strand
CAACCGCTCCTGGACGGGGCCCGCCGCCGCTTCGCTCACCCCCTCATGTTACCGCAAGAGCCCTCCAAATGCAAGACCCATTGCACTACTAATTATCAGACCCGCTCGCCTCGGTGGGCAGCCCTATGTCCAGACGTCTGAAGCTCCTTCAGAGTCGTCGTTCGGCCCTCGGCGTAGGCCGCACGAGCTTCTCGGCGCATGCGCACATACTCGTCGGCGTTGGCGAGGACGAGGTCCTCAGCTTCGTCGATCGGGAGCAGGACCGCAGCGGCCCGGCCGCGCTTGGTGATGACGTAGGCGGCACCGGCCTCGACCCGCTCGATGACCGCCGACGCGGTCGTCTTCAGTTCCTTGATCCCGATCTCCGCCACGTCGTTCCCATCAAGTGACTACTTGGGTGGTCATCTTACAGGACACGACGCGAGCACAGGCTATTCGGCCACTCCCTCCTTGCTCGGCGCGCGCTCAGCCTGGCCCGTCCGGTCCGGCCAATCCACGCCGGCCCACGGGTCATAGTCGGGATCGAGCGGCTCCTGGGCCGGGCGGAGCTCGGGGGGGACGGTCTCCAGGTTGAGCCGGATCCTGGTCCAGGTCGTGGAGCGGCCGCGCATCGCGTCGACCAGCACGTCCGCCGGCCGGAGGTGGGGCCAGGCCTCCGGATGGCGTGCCTTCCAGCGCTCGAGGCCGGCGACCGCGTCGGCCTGCTTCGCGGCCCGCCCGATCTCGATGAGCGGCTTGGTGCTCATCCGGCGCTTCGACGGTGCCACCCGCGGCGGCTCGTCGGCCGCCTTCGCGTAGTTGGGCGGCCAGGGGGCATCGCCCAGGCCCTGGGTCTCGTGGCGGGCCGAGAGCTCCAGCAGGCCCTCGAGGCTGCCGGCCGCACCGTCGATGCCGTCGTGAGGGTCGCCGTTGCGGGCGAACAGCTCCGGGACCGTCCGCAGGGTGAAGGCCGCCGCGTCCACCTCGGCCACCTCGGCCCAGCGGAGCGGCATGGACACGCGGGCGTCGGGGCGCGGCCGGACCGAGAAGGCGGAGGCGACGGTGCGGTCCTTGGCGTTCTGGTTGTAGTCGATGAAGACGCCGTGGCGCTCCTCCTTCCACCACCGACTGGTCGCGAGGGCGGGGGCGCGCCGCTCCACGTCGCGGGCGAGGGCGAGGGCGGCCCGGCGGACCTCCGGGAAGGTCCAGCGACGCGCGATCCGGACGTTGACGTGGATGCCCCGGCTGCCGGAGGTCTTCGGCCAGCCGACGAGGCCCGCGTCCGCCAGGGCCTCGCGGACGACGAGCGCGACGCGCCGGACGTCCTCCCAGGTGACGCCTGGGACGGGGTCGAGGTCGACCCGCAGCTCGTCGGGATGGTCGAGGTCGTCGGCGCGGACCGGGTGCGGGTTGAGGTCCAGGCAGCCGAGGTTGGCGACCCAGGCCAGGCCGGCCGCGTCGTCGACCACGATCTCATCCGCGGTCCGCCCCGACGGGAAGGCGAGCTCCACGGTCCGGAGCCAGTCCGGGCGCTTCTCGGGCGCCCGCTTCCGGAAGAAGAACTCGCCGGCCGCGCCGTTCGGGTAGCGCTTGAGGGCCATCGGGCGGCCGCCCGCGCCGCGGAGGGCGCCGTCGGCCACCGCGACGTAGTAACGGACGAGGTCGAGCTTGGTGATCGGCCCGCCGGCGGCGTCCGGGAAGAAGACCTTGTCAGGGTTGGAGACGGTCACCTCGCGATCGGCGACCTGGAGGATCTCGCTGCGCGGTGGCATGCCCGGGAGCATACGGGGGCTGTCGAGGGTGGCCGCGGCGCCCCGTCAGCAGGAGAACGTGCCGCGGACCTCGGTGCCATCGGCCAGGCGACCGGTGAACGAGCCGAGCGAGAGATCCTTCGCGACCTCCACCACGAGCCCGTCCTGGTCCACCCTCGCGGCCGTGCCCGCAAGTCGCCAGGTGATGACGGCGTCGTCGCCTCCGAAGGTCCCACCCCGTGCCGCGACGCGCGGCGCGGCGGGCGGGTACGGGCTGCGGCCGCCGACGAGGCCGAAGTACTCGTCGCCGTTCGGGAGGCCGATGTTGAGGGCAAG
>JAZDPM010000088.1:0-2599 GCA_043797725.1 Chloroflexota bacterium | reverse complement strand
GCCGGATGGCGCTTGGTGGAGACGGAGATGTCCTCGTGGCGGTCGTAGATCAGGCGCACTGGGCGCCCGACCGCCAGGGCGAGCATGGCGGCGTGGATGGCGAGCCCCGACGGGAACTCCTCCTTGCCACCGAAGGCGCCGCCGGTGTCCTCCTGGACGACGACGCACCGCTCGCCGTCGAGGCCGAGGGCCCGCTTCATGGCGGCGTGGACGTAGTACGGGCACTGCAGGGAGCCATGGACCGTGACGCCGCCGTCCGGCCGGGGCACGGCGATCATGGCCTGGGTCTCGATGTAGATGTGCTCCTGGTGGCCGACCCGGTACGTCCCCTCGATGACCTGGTCCGCCTCGGCGAAACCAGCCTCGAGGTCACCCCGGGCGATGGTGTAGCGGGTGAACACCTGGTCGCTCGCGAGCATGTCCGTGACGGCCGGCAGCGGCTCCGTGCGAAGCCGGATGTGGTCGCGGGCGGCGTGCGCCAGGGCGAGGGTGGGGGCCGCAACCAGCGCGACCGCCTCGCCGAAGTGGCAGATCTCGTCCGCGGCAAGGACCGGCTGGTCGTCCTTCATGAGGTGGATGACGTTCTCGCCGGGCACGTCGGCCGCGGTGAGCACGACCACCCGGCTCCAGTCGAAGGCCGGGTCGCGCTCGATGCCGAGCAGGCGGGCGTGCGGTTCGGTCGCCCGAACCGTGCTGCCGTGCCACGCCCCGGGAACCACGAAATCGTCCGTGTACCGCGTGGCACCGACCAGCTTGGGAACGGCATCCACCCGGGGCACGGACCGCGGGTCGGCGGCGGGATCGGGGATCCGCCGGGCCGGCGACGCCTCCGGTGGGGTCGCCACCGGAGGCGCGGACGGGGCAGGCGTCGCGTGGGGAGTCCGAACCGGCGCTTGCGTCGTCATGGCTGTTGCTCGTCCTTCACGATGTGGGTCCCGGCTCCGCCGGTCACGTTGGCCGGGGCGTCGCGGCGGGGCGCGGCGGGGCGCGGCGGGGCCGATCAGGCCGCTCACGGGGGTGACGATGCGCGCGTCGGGCGTCCCGCGTCAAGGGACACTCCGCCCCCCGCGGCGGGCGGAGTGGGCCGGCCCGTGCTCGGGCGGGGCGACGCCTGCCGGGCGCAACACGCGTTTACTCAAATGCATGTTGTACTAACCACGGTTAGAATGGCGGGGATGTCCGAGATCCGCAAGGCTGATCCCGCGCCGGACTACCCGCCCGAGGAGGGCTGCTACCTCCGCGGGAACGACTACTCGCCCGTCGCCGTGCTGGTCATCCTCAAGTGGACCCGCGAGGAGACGCCCCCCGAGATCGAGGATCTCGTCCGCGCTGGCGTCGAGAGCGGCGCCGCCCTGTCGGGAACGCTCCAGACCGAGAACATCGGGCTGGAGAAGGTCATCTGCAACGTGGTGGCCAACCCGAACATCCGCTATCTCCTCGTCTGTGGCCCCGAATCGCCGGGACATCACGTCGGAGAGACCATCCTTGCCCTGATGCAGAACGGCATCGACGAGCGGAAGCGGATCATCGGCACGAGCGCCCAGACCCCGTACCTGTTCAACATCCCGGCCGGATTGGTCGAGCGGTTCCGCCGCCAGGTCACGGTGATCGACCTGATCCACGAGGGGCGCCCGGAGGTGATCCGCGAGGCCGTGCAGGCCTGCTACCAGGAGGAGCCGAGGCCGTTTCGCGAGTACCTGCTCCACGACATCGGCGCCTACGGCGAACCCCCGGTCAGCGGCAGGATCACGTGGCGCGTCACGGACCCGGTCAGGGAGCCCAAGAGCGAGGAAGAGCGCGCCGGGTTCGAACGGATCCGGGCGATGATGGACCGCGTCCGGAAGGCTGCCGAAGCGAGGCGCGGCGGCCCGATCGATCCGCCGGGGGGCGAGGTGGGCCCGCCGGACCCGGGCTGACCAGGCCGCCGTGGCGAATGGCGCCCCGCCGATTCCTCGAAGTGGCGGCGCCGTCAGCAGCTGGTCGGCGCGACGAGGCTGCCATAGTCGGTGCCCAGCGCCGCGCTGACTTCGCGAGCAACGGCCGGCAGGTAGGCCTTCATCTCGTTTGTCGCCCGCAGGTGAGCCATGATCATCTCGTTCCCTCGGGCGGCCGCCTGGCACAGCCGCAGCCTGTCGATCTGCTCCCGGCTCGGCGTCAGACCCGCCTGCTGCATGCGCGCCAGGCTCACCTGCTGCTCGCGCAGGTCGGTCATCAGCCCCTGCGCAACGGGATCCGCGTCGAGGGCCTCGACGGCGATGCGATAGATGGCGACGGCCGGCGCCTGGCGGAGCGCCCGGCCGAACTCGACGGCCGCCTCGTTGATGTCGGTGCTGAGCATTGCTGTCCCCTTCAGCCGCAGCAGCCGCCTGAGCGGCAGTTGGCAGCGAAATCGATCCCGATCTGGGCACTGACGACGGCCGCCGTCTCCCGGCAGACGGCCTGGAACGCCGCCGTGGCGGCGACGTACGAGGCGACCGACGGAACGGCGAGCATGGCCTGCTGGAGGCGCTCAAGCTCGGCGCGCTGGGCGTCGGAGAGGATCCCCATCGTCAGTTCCGTTCGAAGCTCTGCCTGGCGAGACTGGAACGCCTCGATCGCC
>JAZDPM010000044.1:0-3197 GCA_043797725.1 Chloroflexota bacterium | reverse complement strand
TGATCGCCAACGCGTCGTTCGGGTTCCAGGTCTCCGAGTCCGGGTCGGGCTACACCTGGTCCGGGAACGCCCGCGAGAACCAGCTCACCCCATGGTCCAACGACCCGGTCAGCGACCCGGTGAGCGAGGCGATCTACGTCCGGGATGACGACAGCGGCGAGCTGTGGGGTCCGACGGCCCAGCCGATCCGCTGCGAGGAATCGACGTACGTCGCCCGCCACGGTGCCGGATACAGCCGCTTCGAGCACCTGCACGACGGGATCCAGCTCAACCTCGTCCAGTTCGTCCCGCTCGACGACCCCCTGAAGGTCTCGGTGCTCACCGTCGTGAACCGCTCCGGACGCTCCAGGCGCCTGTCCGTGACCGCCTATGCCGAGTGGGCCCTCGGAACGTCGCGCGGGGCCAGCGCCCCCCGCATCATCACGGCCCTGGAGCCGGAGACGCAGGCGCTCCTGGTGCGCAACCCGTGGAACACCGAGTTCGGCGGCCGGGTTGCCTTCCTGGACCTTGGCGGGCGGCAGACGGCGTGGACGGCCGACCGGACCGAGTTCCTCGGCCGCAACGGCGCACCGGACCGACCGGCCGCCCTGGACCGGGGACACCGCCTGCAGGGGGCCGCCGGCGCCGGCATGGATCCCTGCGCCGCGCTGCAGACCAGCTTCGTGCTCGCCGATGGAGCCCGGACGCAGGTCCTCGTCCTGCTGGGCGAGGCCGGCGACGCCACGGCGGCGGCCGACCTCATCGGGCGGGGGCGAAGGGCCGACCACGAGGCCACCCTGCGCAGCGTGGCCGGCCACTGGGACGACACCCTGGGCACGATCCAGGTGCGGACTCCCGACCGCTCGATGGACATCATGCTCAATCGCTGGCTCATCTACCAGACGCTCGCCTGCCGCCTGTGGGCGAGGACGGGCTTCTACCAGGCCGGCGGCGCCTACGGGTTCCGTGACCAGCTCCAGGACGTCATCGCCCTGGTGACCTCCAGGCGCGAGCTCGCCCGGGAGCACATCCTGCGGGCTGCGGCACGCCAGTTCGCCGAGGGGGACGTCCAGCACTGGTGGCATCCGCCGTCGGGTCGGGGAGTCCGAACGCGGATCTCGGACGACCGCGTCTGGCTGCCGTACTCGGTCGGTCGCTACCTCGCGGTCACGGGCGACACCGCGGTCCTCGACGAGAGCGTTCCCTACCTGGAGGGACCGGCCCTGCGGCCGGAGCAGACGGACGCCTACTTCCAGCCGGAACGCTCCGCGGAGTCGGCGTCGCTGTTCGACCACTGCGCGGCGGCCCTGGACCGGAGCCTCGCGGTCGGCGCGCACGGGCTGCCGCTCATCGGGTCGGGCGACTGGAACGACGGCATGAACCGGGTCGGTCACGAGGGCCGGGGCGAGAGCGTCTGGCTGGGCTGGTTCCTGCACACCGTCCTGGCCGCCTTCGCGCCGATCGCCGAGGCCCGCGGGGAGCGTCCTCGAGGCGAGCGCTGGCGAGCCCACATGAAGGCGCTCCGGCGGTCGCTCGAGCGCCACGGCTGGGATGGCGACTGGTATCGCCGGGCCTTCTTCGACGACGGTACCCCCCTCGGCTCCGCCGCGAACGCCGAGTGCCGGATCGACTCGATCGCCCAGTCGTGGAGCGTCCTGTCGGGAGCCGCCAATCCACCCCACGCGGAGCGGGCGATGGCCGCGGTGGAGGATAACCTCGTCCGACGCGGCGACGGCCTCGTCCTGCTGTTCACCCCGCCCTTCAACCATTCCGACGTCGATCCGGGCTACGTCAAGGGGTACCTGCCGGGCATCCGGGAGAACGGCGGCCAGTACACCCACGGGGCCATCTGGTCGGTCCTCGCCTTCGCGGCGCTGGGCGACGGCGACAAGGCGGGCGACCTGTTCTCCATCCTGAACCCGATCAACCATGCCGGCACCCGGGCCGGGGTCCAGCGCTACAAGGTGGAGCCGTACGTCATGGCGGCCGACGTCTACACGGAACCGCCGCACGTCGGCCGGGGCGGCTGGACCTGGTACACGGGGTCGGCGGGCTGGATGTACCAGGCCGGCGTCGAGTGGATCCTGGGCTTCCGCCTGCGCGGAACGACGCTCCTGGTCGATCCCTGCATCCCCCGCGCCTGGCCGGGCTACGAGATCGACTTCCGCTATCACACCGCCAGGTACGAGATCGTCGTGGAGAACCCGCACGGGGTCAGTCGCGGCGTGGCATCGGCGGAGCTCGACGGGCAGGCGCTGACGGGCGGCGCCGCCGCGATCCCGCTCGCCGACGACGGCGCCACGCATCGGGTCCGGGTCGTCCTCGGCTAGACCCCGTGGCGGTCTGGTTTCCGGATTCGATCGCCTCGCCTGGACCTAGACCGCGCGGCGTCGGTAGGCTCGGACCCCGAAGTCCAACGCCAGGCTGCCGACGACCAGGGCGACCAGCAGCAGGGGCAGGGGGGAACTTCCGCCCCGCGGCGGAGCAGGATCCGTGGCGGTGGGCGGCGGAGGCGGAGCCGACGGGCGCGGCGTGGCGGCCAAAGCGGTGGGCGCGGCCGAGGCTGTGGGCGCGGCCGAGGCGCTCGGGGCGGCCGAAGCTGCCGGCGTGGCCGAAGCGCTCGGAGACGCGCTCGGAGACGCGCTCGGATTCGGGGCAGCAGCGCAGATCGCGTTGGAGACGGTGTTGGTGTCCATCGTCACTGCGCCATTTCGCGCCAGGGTCCTGCCGGACACGCTTGCGCCGGTCTGCAGGCTGATGCTCGTGAGCGCGAGGATGCTCCCCACGAACGTGGTGCTCGGGGCAACGGTCACGGAGCTGCCGACCTGCCAGAACACGTTGCAGGGCGAAGCGCCGCCGATCAACGCCACACTCGAGCCGGCCGCGGTCGTGAGCGTGCTGCCGGTCTTGAAGACGAAGACCCCGCCTCCGTTGAGCGTGAGCGTCCCGGTCAGCTGGGCCGACGACGAGTAGCAGTAGACGCCCGGCGTGAGCGTCTGTCCACCGAGCTCCACGGAAGTACCCGTGAACGACTGCGTACACGGCTCGCCTGCCAGAACGGTGTATGCAGCGGTGACGTCGTTCTGGGCCTGGAGCGCGACCGCATCAGCTGCGTGTGTCGCTCCAGACAGGGTGATGCTTCCCGCGCCGGTGATCGCCGAACCCGGGCTGACACCCAGGTCACCGGTGATCGTGGTCGGGCCGGTGTTGGTCACCGT
>JAZDPM010000324.1:0-2175 GCA_043797725.1 Chloroflexota bacterium | reverse complement strand
CCGTCGACGGCGACCTCTACCCCGGCCGGCAGGCGCGCCGACAGCGCGGCGTGGCGTAGCTCGTGATCGAGATGGGTGAGGAAGGCCCGCCGCGGCCGCAGCTCCGCGATCACTGCCAGCGCCTCGGCGACGGTCTGGTGGACCGGGTGCGGCGTGTCGCGCAGCGCATTGATGACCAGCACGTCGAGGTCGTGCAGGAGCGCCCGTGACGGGGCCTCGATTCGCTTGACGTCGGAGACGTAGCCGAACCCGCCGGTCCGGAAGCCGACCGTCGGGAGCTCCCCGTGGTCGACCGGCACGGGCACGAAGCGGCGGCCGGCGATGTCGAACGGGCCCGCGATGGCAACCGGGCGCAGCATCGGGATGCCGCCGAAGCGCGCCTGGCCCGGCACGAAGGCGTAGGCGAACCGCGCCAGGACCGCCTCCAGCGTCTCGGGCAGCCCGTGGACCGGCAGGTAGTCGCCGGCGATCTCGTTGAAGCGGCGGAGGTCGTCCAGGCCACCCACCGAGTCCTGGTGGTCGTGGCTCAGGAGCACCGCGTCGAGGCGGTCGAGGTCGGCCGTCAGCGCCTGGGCCCGGAAGTCGGGGCTGCAGTCGATCACGACGCGACACGCGCCCCAGGCGAGGAGGGCCGAGGCCCGGAGGCGCCGGTCCCGCGGGTCCGCCGACATGCAGGTCGCGCAATCGCAGGCGATCCGGGGCAGGCCCTGGCTGGTCCCGGAGCCCAGGATCCGGACGCGCAGCTCGCCGGCCTCCGGGCCGGGATCGCCCGGATCGAAGCCCGGCTCCAGCCCCAGCGGGAGCTGGTCGCGGGACGCGGCCCGCCGGAGCCGCGGAACGGCGGCGCCCGGAGCCGGATCGCCGGCGTCGGCCGGCGCGTCGGCCAGGCGGGCCGCCGCCTCGGACCTGATCCCCTCGCCTGGCCGGCGCACCACGACCGCCGGGCCGCCCGCCGCGACCCGGTCCAGGGCCTCGTTCGCCAGGGCGTCCGCTGCGCGGTTCTCGCTGCGCGGGACGTGGCGCGCGCTCCAGCGCCGCATGCGCCCCAGGCGCGCCAGCGCCTCCGCGTGCAGGGGGGCCAGCTTCGCGTCCTTCACGCGCCAGCGACCCCGCAGCTGCTCCACGATCAGCATGGAATCGAGGAGGAGAGCCACCTCCTCGGCACCCAGCTCCTCGGCGAGGGCGAGAGCGCGCAGGAGCCCGGTGTACTCCGCGACGTTGTTGGTCTGGCGGCCCAGGGCCTCGGACACGGTCGCGATGGGCGGCGCGTCGGGACGCTCGGCGCCGGGCGCGTCGGCGTCGATGAGGACCGCTCCGGCCGACGCCGGGCCCGGGTTGCCGCGAGCCGCCCCGTCGGTCCGGACGATGAGCCGACGAGGACCTGTGCCGCTCAGACCGAACGCTCCACGACGGCCCGCGAGACCTCGAGGATCGCGCGCGTGATGTTGATGTCACGCGGGCAGGCGTCCACGCAGTTGAAGATCGTCCGGCAGCGCCAGACCCCGTCCCTGTCGGCGAGAATGTCCAGGCGCTCCTCGGCCGCCTCGTCGCGGCTGTCGAAGATGAAGCGGTGCGCGTTGACGATCGCCGCCGGCCCGACGTACGACGACTGGGCCCAGAACGACGGGCACGAGGTCGTGCACGCCGCGCAGAGGATGCACTTGGTCGTGTCGTCGTAACGGGCCCGATCGGCGGCGCTCTGGATGCGCTCACGCTCCGGCGCCGGCGACTCGTTGACGAGGAACGGCATCGCGCTCCGGTACTTACCGAAGAACCCCTCCATGTCGACGACGAGGTCCTTCACGACCGGGAGGCCGGTGAGCGGCGCGACGGTGATCTTCTTCCCCAGCTGGTCCACCCGGATCTTGCAGGCCAGGCGGTTCCGGCCGTTGATCAGCATGGCGTCCGAGCCGCAGATGCCGTGACCGCAGGAGCGCCGGAAGGTGAGCGTCTCGTCGATCTCGGCCTTGACCAGGTGGAGGAGACTCAGCACCCGGTCCATCGGCTGCGATTCGACCGTGTAGCGCTCCCAGTGGGGGGCGGAATCCCGCTCGGGATCGAAGCGGAGGATCCGGAGGTCGACCTGCATGCGCTGCGCTCCCGGGCTCAGTAGGTCCGCGGTTTCGGCTCGAAGCGGGTCACCGTCACCGGCTTGTACCGGAGGGTGGGACCCGC
>JAZDPM010000318.1:0-2425 GCA_043797725.1 Chloroflexota bacterium | reverse complement strand
GGAGACGGTCGTCCAGCGGTACCTCCGCCGCCTCGGCTTCGACGAGCGAACGGCCCACGAGCGCCTGATCCGGATCTGCTTCCTCGACTACGCCCGCGAGCTGGCGCTGGTCGCCGAGGGCGACCACCCGGAGACCGGCGCGCCCGAGATCATCGGCATCGGCCGGCTCTCGCGCGTCTTCGGGACCGACGACGCGACCTTCGCCGTCCTCGTGACGGATGCACGCCAGGGGATGGGAGTAGGGACGGAGCTGCTCCGGCGCCTCGTGGACGTTGCGCGGGCGGAGCGGGTCGCCACGATCTTCGCCGACATGCGCACCGACAACGTCGGCATGCGGCGGGCGGTCGAGAAGGTCGGCTTCACCCTGCGGCCGGGCGCCACCGACGACGTGGTCCGGGCGGAGATGCGCCTGGCCTGACCTTCAGTCGCAGGAGGAGAGCCCCCCCGGACCGGGCGGCTGGGGCACGGCTCGCGGCCGAAGGCCGGGCCGTCACCCCCGGACCGCGAGGGGTCAGGCCCGGACGACGACGTTCACGAGGCGGCCGCCGCCGGCGTGGACGATCCGGTCGGGGGCCTTCCCTCCAAGCGCCGCGACCACCTTCGGGCGGGCCAGGACGAGGGCCTCGATCTTGGCCTCGGAAAGCCCGACGGCCACCTCGACCCGGTCGCGGACCTTGCCGTTGACCTGGATCGGCAGCTCACGCGTCGCGACTGCCGCGGCCGCCTCGTCCACGGACGGCCAGCGCTCGGCATGGACCGAGCCCCAGGCCGCCCCGGCCGCCGCCAGGCGCCGCGACCAGAGCTCCTCGGTGATATGCGGGGCGGCCGGGGCCAGCATGAGCAGCAACAGCCGGACCGCCTCGTCCCACGCCGCGCCGCCGGCGACCTCCGACCCGCGGTAACGGAACAGCAGGTTCGTCAGCTCCATCAGCTTCGCCACCATCGTGTTGAAGCGGAAGCCCTCGTAGTCCGTCGTGACCGCGGCCAGCGTCCGGTGGGCCGCGCCGCGGATGGCCTTCGCCGCCGCCGTGGCGTCTTCGCCCGCCGGCAGCCGGCCGGCGTTCGCGTCGCTCGGCTCCGTCCCGCCCGGGTCCAGCGCGATCGTCCAGGCCCGGCCCAGGAAGCGGGCCACGCCGCCGATGCCACTCGGGCTCCACGGTCCACCCTGGTCCCAGGGGCCCATGAACATGAGGAAGAGCCGGACCGTGTCGGCCCCGTACTGCGCGACGAGCGCGTCGGGGTCCTCCACGTTGCCGCGCGACTTGCTCATCCGCTCACCGTCGGCGCCCAGGACCTGGCCCTGGTTGAACAGCCGCTTGAACGGCTCCCGCTCGCCGATGAGCCCGCAGTCGGCCATCGCCTTCGTGAAGAAACGGGAGTAGAGGAGGTGCATGACGGCGTGCTCGGCGCCGCCGGTGTACTGGTCGACGGGTGTCCAGCGGTCGGCGCGGGCGCGGTCGACCGGGCCCTCCTCGTTGGCGGGCGAGAGGTAGCGGAACCAGTACCAGGACGAGTCCATGAAGGTGTCCATGGTGTCGGTCTCGCGCCGGGCGGCGCCCCCGCAGCGGGGGCAGGCAACGTCCAGGAACGCCGGGTCGTGCCGGAGCGGGTTCTCCCCCGACCCGGCGTAGTCGACCGTCTCGGGCAGCCGGACCGGCAGGTCCGCGTCCGGGACCGGCACGATGCCGCAACCGTCGCAGTAGACGACGGGGATCGGGGTGCCCCAGTAGCGCTGACGGCTGATGAGCCAGTCGCGGATCCGGTAGCTGACTGCGGCCTTCCCCTCGCCGCGCGCCTCAAGGTCGGCGGTGATCGCCCGGATCGCCTGGGGCGCGGCCATGCCGTTGTAGCGGTCGGAGTTGACGAGGACGTCGTCGGCGGTCTTCGAGACGTAGGCGGCCCCGGGCCCACCTTCGTCCCCGGCCCCACCGGCCGGCCGGATGACCTCGCGGATCTCGAGGCCGAACTGGCGGGCGAAGGCGAAGTCGCGCTCGTCGTGGGCCGGGACGGCCATGATCGCGCCGGTGCCGTAGCCGGACAGGACGTAGTCGGCGATCCAGATCGGGATCCGCTCGCCGTTGACCGGGTTGATCGCGTCGGCGCCGAGGGGGACGCCGGTCTTGTCCCGCTCCGCGTTGAGACGCTCGATCTCGGTCTCGCCCTGGGCCTGTTCGACGTATGCCGCGACGGCGGGCCGCTGCCCGGGCGAGGTCAGCCGCTCGACGAGCGGGTGCTCGGGCGCCAGGACCATGAAGGTGGCCCCGAAGAGCGTGTCGGGGCGGGTGGTGAAGACCCGGATCTCGTCGCCCCCGGGGATGTGCGTGTCGGGCGCGCTGCGGAAGACCACCTCCGCGCCCTCGCTGCGCCCGATCCAGTTCGTCTGCATGACGCGGATGGGCTCGGGCCAGTCGATGCCGCGAAAGTC
>JAZDPM010000316.1:0-4329 GCA_043797725.1 Chloroflexota bacterium | reverse complement strand
TCGTCGATCCCGACCCGCGCGGCCGGCCGCTCCGCTACGGCGCCTACCTGGTGGAGGGCCGGATCGTCTGGGGGGCCACGGCCGCGATCCTGGGCCAGCTGGGGGCGGTGCTGGGCGACTGACGCTCCCTGGACGCGCGCGCGATCAGGCCCCGGCGGGCGCGCCCCTCACCCCCGGGCTCTCGGCCACCGCCCTGAGCACCCGGCAGGCTCGGAGCGTCACCCACTTGCTGGGCGCGCCCTGCACGTCGATGTCCACGACCATCTTGCCGGCGTAGGCATATCGGTTGACCCAGCGTCCCCGGTCGTCCTGCTGGGCCAGCAGCCAGTCGACCGCCGGACGGAGCCGCGGGTCGCCCGCCGCGCCGGCCTCGCACAGCGCCTCGAGGACCTGCAGGACGTCGGTCACGTAGCCGGACGGGAACCCGAGCCTGAACCAGGAGCCGTTCGGCCTGATGTTACCGTAGCCCATCGGGTAGTCGGCCGTCGCCGGGTCGCGGCTCAGCAGGAAGGCGACGCCGGCGTCGATCGCCCGCTGGACGTGGGGCGCTCGCCGCGGCGGCGGGATGCGGGCGAGGGCCAGGACGGCCTTGGCCGCTCCCCAGGCGCAGGGCAGACCGTCGTTGGCGCCGCAGCGAAACCCCGGTCCCGGCATCGACGACCTGTAGAAGCGGATGTCGCCCTCGCCGGTGATCGCCGCGGCCTGCCAGTCGATCGACCGCCCGACTCGTTCGTCGTCCAGCCAGCCGAAGCCGACGAGCGCCCGGAGCAGGTTCCCATTGAGGCAGTGGATCGCGGTCGAGGGTGGGGGCCTCCTCTCGCCGGAGGCCACCGCTCCGAACCCCCCGGAGGTGGTCTGGGTGTGATCGAGAAGGTACGCGCAGGCGGTCCGGATCCGCGGGTCATCGCCGTCGGCGCCGAGCTGGTCCAGGAAGACGACGGACCAGACCGTCGACGCGTACTTCGGCCCATAGCCGGACCCGGGCTTCCCCCACCAGCCGGCCGGGTCCCCGGCGGCGAGGATGGCGGCGATGGGGTGGGTCTCCATGGCCGCGGCCCGGGCTGCCCGCACGTCGGGGTCGTCGGGAGGCCGGCCGTCGAGCTGGCGGAGCGCCAGGTGCCGGACCGCGGGGGTTGCCTCGTCCAGCAGCCAAGCGCGGGGGTCGTCATGCAGCCCGTCGATCCATTCCGCCATCGGGTCCCCGCGGTAGCTCGCGCGCGCCTCGCGCCTGGCCGGCATCGTGCCCCCGCGGGGCGGAGAAGGCAAGCTCCGACACCGTCCCGCGGGCGTCCGCGTGGATCACCTGGCCGGCGACGCCCGTGGTCCCGGTCAGCGACGGCGGCGCTGAGGGCGAGCCGTCCGGGAGCCGCGCGCCGCGCTCTTGGGGCGGATCGTCGCCTCCGGGTGGGCGAACTTCTGCTTCGAGTAGTAGCGGGCCCGGGCGAGCTGCGTCTCGTACGCGGCAAGGTCGGGCGGGAAGCGCCTGAAGCGGATCCAGAGCAGGATCCCGACGCCCACCGGGATGGAGAGGACCACGAAGAGGAAGTCGAAGTGGAAGAGGGCGTAGACCAGGAGCATGAAGAAGAAGATGACGCCCGCCCAGAGGAGCCACTCGTACATGTTGAGGTAGACCTGGTGGCGCCGCAGCTGGCGCGTGCGCAGGTTGTAGAGGAGGACCGTCGCGAGCATCCCGACCGCCGAGAAGACCCAGATCGCGTTGAACAGGTCAGGAAAGTTGACGTCGTTGAACGGGAGGAAGAGGTATTCCCAGGGCGGGAGCGTCACGGTTGCGGAGCCTCCTCGATGGAAAGGCGCCCGGTGGGCGCCGGGGATCAGTCGGCCGAGTATGCCATGGTCGCGCGCTATACTCGGGCCACGGAGCGTGAACGTCGCCCTGCGCCCCGGCCGGCGAGATCGGCGCGCGAGACCCCAGGGTGCGCCCATACGGAGGTCCCAGCCGGGTGCGAGCCCTCCTCTCGGTCGCCAATCGCCAGGGACTGGCCGGCCTTGCGCGCGACCTCCTGGCCCTCGGCGTCGAGGTCTACGCCACCGACGGGACCCGCGAGCACCTCGCAGCGGACGGGATCGACGTCCTCCCCGTCACCGCCCTCACGAATGTCCCCCCGCTCCTCGGCGGCATGGTCAGGACCTTCCATCCGGCCGTCTACGCCGGGATCCTCGCCCGTCGCGACCGACCCGAGCAGCTCGCCGAGCTGGCCGAGCACGCGATCGGGCTCATCGACCTCGTCGTCGTCAACGTCAAGCCGTTCGCCCCCCAGGTGGGCGAGCGTCGCGTTCCCCTCGACGAGGCCATCGAGATGATCGACGTGGGCGGCACGGCGCTCCTCTCCTCCGCCGCCCGCAACCACGCGGGAGTCGCGGCCGTCCCCGGACCCGCCGCATACGAGCAGGTCGTCGCCGAGATCCGCGACCGGGGCAGCGTCTCCGCGAAGCTCCGCCAGCGCCTGGCCGCCGAGGCGTTCGCGGTGGTGGCCGCCTACCACGCCGAGGTCGCAGCGTACCTGAACCAGGTGGCCGGGACGACCTTCCCGCCCCACATCAGCGTCGTCCTGGAAAAGGTGACGGACCTGGCCCACGGCGAGAACCCGCACCAGCGGGCCGCCTTCTACCGCGAGACGACCCACCGTGACGGCACGCTGGCCGACGCGACGCGGCTGCAGGGCCGCGAGCCCTCGTTCAACGACCTCCTCGACCTCGATGCCGCCTGGCGGATCGCCGCCGACTTCGCCGCCCCGACGGCCGTGGTCGTGCGCCACACGGACCCCGTCGGGATCGCCTCGAACAACGCCCTCGCCGGGGCGCTCCGGCATGCCCTCGAGACGGACCCGGCGGCCTCCTTCGGCAGCACGGTCGCCGTCAACCGGACCGTCGACCTGGCGACCGCGGAGGCGCTCGCGGAGGGAACCTTCGAGGCGCTCGTGGCGCCCGGCTACGCTGACGATGCCCTGCGGATCCTCTCGGCGCGGCCCGAGCTGGAGGTCCTCGCGGTCCCCCCGAACCCGTCGGACGGCCTCCGTGACTACGGGATCGCCGCCCTCGACTTCAAGCGGGTCGGCGGCGGGCTCCTCGTGGAGACACTCGACGGGACGGCCCTCGACCGGGACCAGCTGCGGGTGGTCACGCAGCGGCGGCCGACCCTCGAGGAGCTGACCGACCTGATGTTCGCCTGGCGGGCCGCCGCCCACGTCCGTTCGAACGCGATCGTCCTGGCCCGGAACCTCCAGACGGTGGGCATCGGCGGCGGCCAGGTGAGCCGCCAGGTGGCGGTGGAGATCGCCCTGCGCCGCGCCGGCGACCGCGCCAAGACGGCCGTGATGTCGTCCGACGCCTACTTTCCCTTCCCGGACGTGATCGCCCACGCGGCGATCTCCGGCGTGACCGCGATCATCCAGCCGGGCGGCTCGCGCCGCGACGAGATGGCGATCGAGGTGGCCGACAGGCATCACCTCGCGATGGTCTTCACGGGCCGGCGGCATTTCCGGCACTGAGCCGGAGGGTGCGTCCCGCACCAAACACGGAGGACCGAAGATGGAGCGCCTCCTTTCGCTGGAGCTGATCCGCGTCACCGAGGCCGCGGCGATCGCATCGGCCCGCCTGATGGGCCGCGGGGACACCATGGACGCGGATCGGGTCGCCGTGGAGGCGATGCGGCGCGTCTTCGACGAGATCCCGATCGACGCCCGGATCGTCATCGGCGAGGGTGAGCGCGACGAGGCCCCCATGCTCTACATCGGCGAGCGCGTCGGCGATCCGTCGAGCGCCGTCGGCGATGCGCCCGAGATCGACATCGCGGTGGACCCGCTGGAAGGGACGAACCTCGTCGCCCACGGCCAGGCGGGCTCGATCACGGTCCTCGCGGCGTCCGACCGGGGCGGGCTCCTCAACGCCCCCGACTGCTACATGGACAAGCTCTGCGTCGGGCCCGTCGTCGCGGGCAAGGTGGACATCACCGCACCGCCGGCGGAGAACCTGCGCCGGATCGCGGCGGCCCTGGGACGCGGCGTCAACGACATCACCGTGGTCATCCTGGAGCGGCCCCGCCACGAGGCGCTGATCGCCGAGGTCCGCGCGGCCGGCGCCCGGATCAAGCTGATCAGCGACGGCGACCTCTCCGCGGCGATCTCGTGCGCCGTCTCCGGCACCGGCATCCACGCCGTCATGGGGGTCGGCGGCGCCCCGGAGGGCGTGATCACCGCGGCGGCCCTGCGCTGCCTGGGCGGCGAGATCCAGGCTCGTCTCGTCTTCCGCTCCGACGCCGAGCGGGAGCGGGCGGAAGGGATGGGCCACGGCGACGCCGCGCGCGTCTAC
>JAZDPM010000312.1:0-3489 GCA_043797725.1 Chloroflexota bacterium | reverse complement strand
CACCAACTCCAGCCGGACGCTGGGTGGCCACGAGCCGGCGGTCGAGCACGGCGGGCCGGCCTGGAGCCGCTCGGTGGCGGTCGTCGTGCTGGTTGCGGCCGCGGGCCTCCTGGCCGTCCTCTCCGAGATCCTCGTCGGCTCCATCTAGCCCTTCATCGAGACGTTCGGGCTCTCCGAGATCTTCGTCGGCGTGATCCTCATCCCGACGATCGGCAACCTCGCCGAGCACCTCGTTGCCGTCCAGCTGGCCTGGAAGAACCGGATGGAGTTCTCGATGGCCGTCGCCTACGGGTCGAGCCTCCAGGTCGCCCTCTTCGTGGGGCCGGTCCTGGTGATCCTCGGCGCCGTCATGGGCCAGCCGATGAACCTCGTCTTCACGCCCCTCGAGATCGTGGCCGTCGGGGCGGCTGTCGGGATCAGCGCCCTAATCGCCCTCGACGGCGAGTCCAACTGGCTGGAGGGCGCCCTTCTGGTGATCGTCTACGTCATCCTGGCGGTCTCGTTCTTCGAGCTCCGCTGAGCCGGCCGGCAACGACGCCGGGTCGCGGTCCGCGGGTGAGGCAGGTGCCCCCGCCCGTGACATCCCGCCCGGAGCGCGAAGAAGCGGCGGGCGCCGGAGAGGACGGCGCCCGCCGCGGGTGAGGCGACGTTGTCAGGCGACGGCCGCGACCTCCAGCTCGTCCGCCTCCGGGTCGCCCGCAGCGAGGATCGCGGCCGCCGTTCCGTCGTCGTCGATGCCGTCGGGCTCGAGGTCCGACTCTTCCGCCTGGGCGGCCAGCGCATCGGCCGCGTAGTCCTTCTTGCGACGGCCGGAGAGCATCTCCACCGATACCGCGACGACCTCGGTCTTCCAGTGGCGCCGGCCGGCCTCATCATCCCACTGGCGGGTCTGGAGCCGGCCCTCGATCGCGACCATCGAGCCCCGGCCCAGGTACTGGGCACAGATGTCGGCCAGCCGCTCCCACGTGATGACCGCGTGGTACTCGGCCTTCTCGCGGCCCTTCCCGATGTACTCGTTGGTGGCCACCGAGAAGGCGGTGACGTGCTTCCCGGAGGCGAGCGCGCGCATCTCGGGATCCCGGGTCAGCCGCCCGGTCAAGAGGACCCTGTTCATCGGTCCGTTCCCTCCTGGCCGGCCCGGCAGTGCCGGGGTGCGGCCTCTCGCATGGGCGGCGGGACGGGGCGGGTGACGGCGGGTCCGGGTGGACGACCGGTGCGGACCCGCCGGACGCGAACCCTAGCGACGAGCGCTCACCGGGGGCTTATCCGCGGCTCACCGCGACGGGCCGGCCGAGGGCACGCGACTCCGGCCGAGGACACGCGACTCCGGGCGAGAACCTAGCCGGCGGCCTGGCGGCGACGCGCGCGCGATCGGCGGCCTGCGGCGGGCGCCGGGAGCGGGGTCGGACCAAGGGTGACCAGGGCCACGAGCCGCGGATCCAGGTCCGGGATCCCGTCGGCGAACATGTCGACGAAGGCGTCGACCAGGTCGGGGTCGAACTGGCTCCCTGCCTGGCGGCTCATCTCGCGGATTGCCTCGGCGTGGCTCATCCGCCGCTTGTATGGACGGTCCTCGACCATCGCGTCGTAGGCGTCGGCGAGGGCCACGATCCGGGCCCCGAGCGGGATCTCCTGGCCGCGCAGGCCGTACGGATAGCCGTGCCCGCCGAAGTGCTCGTGGTGGTGGAGGATGATCGGTACGGTGTCCTTGATCGCCGAGGCCTGCTCGAGGATGACCTGGCCGATCCGCGGGTGCTGGACGACCGCCTGCCACTCCTGGGAAGTCAGGGCCGTCGGCTTCTCCAGGATCTCCTCGGGGAGCGCCAGCTTGCCGACGTCGTGGAGGAGGGCCGCCAACCGCAGCCGATCGAGCTCGGCGTCGGGCAGGCCCAGCCGGCGCCCCAGGAGGACGGAGAGCGTGGCGATCCGTGCCGACGGCTGGCCCCGGTGGCTGGGGTAGGGGATGAGCGCCTGGATGAGCGCCTGCTCGGCGGCCGACCGGGCTAGCCGACCGACCTCGACCGCGCGGGCGCGCCCCTCCGGCGAGATCGGCGCGCGCGGGATCCGGGAGTCCTCGTCCGGCTCCTCGAAGAGGTAGACCCCGTTGCGGCCCAGGGCCTTCGCCGAGTACATGGCGGCGTCGGCGTCGCGGACGAGCGCGTCGACCCGCAGGGTGCTTCCGACGCCAATGGCGACCCCGATCGAGACCGTGACGGAGACCGTCCCATGGCCCTCGACCGCGTACTTGGCGCCAAGGACCAGCTGGCGGAGCTTCTCGGCAAGGGCAGCTGCAGCGACGACGTCGGTCTCGGGGAGGATGACCATGAACTCCTCGCCCCCGTAGCGGCCCAGCGTGTCGGCCGAGCGGAGGTTGGCCCGCAGGGTCGCGGCCACGCCCCGCAGGACGACGTCCCCGGCCTCGTGGCCGTAGGTGTCGTTCACGTTCTTGAAGAGGTCGATGTCGACGAACGCGACAGCGAGAGGCCGGTCGTAGCGGCCGGCGCGCTCGACCTCGCTGAAGAGGGCGGCGAGGATGGCGGGTCGGTTTGCGATCCCCGTCAGCTTGTCCGTGGTCGCAGCGTCGTGCGTCTCGGCGAGCGTCGTGGCCACGCTGCGCAGCGCGGAGGCCAGGCGGCCTCCGAGCCCGCTGCGGAACGCGGGGATCGGGGTCTCGGTGTAGCCCTCCGCGATCCGCTCGATCGCCTTTGCCACGGGCACGATGCGGGCCCGCAGCCAGAGGGTGACGACCGCGGCGACGACGAGGACGCCGACCACCATCCCGCCCACGGTGCCGATCGCGCCAGGCCCCGCGTCGGCGGGCACCATGCCGGGCAGCGAGAGGGCGATGAGGAGGACGACGCCGACGGGGGCCAGCAGCCCCAGCGCTTCGAGAAGTCGGATCACGAGCGCGAGCGTACGTCGCGGGCGGCCGGTTGCCGGGTCGCCGAAAGGTACCGAGACCCGGTGCGAAAGGTCATGCCGCGATCGTCCGGGGCCCATGCCGCGCGGTGCGCCGGGCACCGGACGGAGAGGGTGCCCTGCTATATACTCCGCCGGTCCCCGTTGCCGCGGGCGCCCCGGCGTCCCGCCCCGCAGGAGTCGAGTCATCGCCCGACGTCGGCCCCCCGGTTCCCTGATGCACCGGGTGGCCCTGCCCATCTTCCCCGGGCGCCGCGGCGGCGCCGGCAGAGGGGGGCCGTCCATCCCACAGGTTCCCGGCGCGTGCGCCGAGGACCTTTTTGATTGCCCGCGGACCGCCCGCGGCGCGACGGAAGGAGCGCGGCGATGCCGGCGACCGTGATCGTCGGCCTCCAGTGGGGGGACGAGGGAAAGGGCAAGGCGACCGACTTCCTCAGCGAGCAGGTCCGCTGGGTGGTCCGCTACCAGGGCGGCGACAACGCCGGCCACACGGTCGTGCTGGGCAAGGAGGTCTTCAAGCTCCATCTCGTCCCGTCGGGCGTCCTCTACCCGCACATCGTCCCGCTCATC
>JAZDPM010000283.1:0-2697 GCA_043797725.1 Chloroflexota bacterium | reverse complement strand
GTAGACGATGGGCATGAACTCCTCGAGGTTCTCGGCCAGGAGGCGGAAGAAGAGCGTCTCGTTGCGATCCTGGAGGGCGGCCAGGCCGATGAACTTCTCCAGGTCGTCGTCCTTGCGCCGGACGTGCTCCAGCTCCAGGGCGAGCTGCTCCTCCAGGTTCATGATGTGGGTCGGAAGCAGCCCATGGAGGCCGAACCAGTCGCGCTCCTCTTCAGTGAAGGCGGCGTCCTTGTTGTAGAGCGACCGACCAAGGAGGGAGCGACCGCGGAAGGCCACCCGGAGTGGCGTTCGCGGATCGGGCGGCGCGGCAAGATGGCTCAATGGGTCACCACCACGGTTGCGGACGTATGGGTCACGACATGCTCGGAGACACTCCCGCGCAGGACGCAATCGAGGGCGCTGAGGCCCCGCGAGCCGATGACGATCGTATCGAAGCCGCCTTCCGCCGCGATCCGCTCGATCGTCCGGGCCGGGTCGCCCAGCGGCTCCAGGAGGTCCACCTGGAGCCCGTGCTGGGCGAGGGCGCGCTGCGCCTCGTGGAGCTCGCGGGCGTGCGCCTCGCCGCCGTCCCACGGCTCGGTCGGCGTTCCGTCGGGACCGATGGGCACGACCGAGACCACGCTGAGGGACGCCCGGAAGGCCATCGCGAGCTCCGCCGCCGTCTCCAGGGCGCGGCGCGCCGGCTCGCCCCCGTCGTATGCGAGAAGGATCCGTTTCATCGTCTCACCCACGCTCGCGAGTCGGCTGGACGCGGGGTCGGCTCGATCTCACGAGCCACAGGTTGGTCCCGGGCGCGCGCGGCTGGTAGGGCGGTTCGATGCGATCTGGCCCTGCCGCTCGGATCGCCCGCAGGGGCCGCGCGACTCGGGTGGCGGGCCGCGCGACTCCACGGTGGGCGCGTCGCGCGACTCCACGGTGGGCGTCGATGTCGTGGAGCGCCCTGCGGCTGTGGCGTTGCGCAGCACGCCATCATTCCTGCCTGGTCGGCCTGACCCTGACCCTTGGCGGGGCGATCATGGCGCGCCACGCCACGATCGCGGGTCCACGAGGCTGACACCGGGCCAGCCGACAGGGAACATGGCGTGGCGCGCAATGGGGGGCAGGGGGCGGGCCGCGCGACTCGGGAGCGTGGCACCGGGGCCCGAGCGGCCGGCCCCAGGGATTACAGTAGGTCCCTCGCGCCGGGCGACCGGTGGGACGGGAGCGTGATGAACGCAGCGGTCGAGGCGATCAGCCTCACGAAGAGGTTCGGGACCCTGGCGGCGGTCGACGGGATCGACCTCGCCCTCGCGCCCGGCCGGATCTACGGGCTGCTCGGCCCCAACGGCTCCGGCAAGACGACCCTGATCCGGCTGCTGACCGGCCTGGTCCGCCCGACGGCCGGCGAGGCGCGCATCCTCGGCCACCGGATGCCGTCCCGCGACGGCCTCGCCTCGATTGGCTACATGACCCAGGCCGACGGCATCTACCCCGAGCTTTCGGTCCTCGAGAACATCCGCTTCTTCGCCGCGCTGTACGGGACCACCGACCGGGCGGCGCTGACGGCCGCGCTGGAGCTGGTCGAGCTCGCGGACCGGACGGGGACGCCCGCCTTCGAGCTGTCGGGCGGGATGCGGCGGCGACTCTCCCTGGCCTGCGCCCTCGTCCACCGCCCACCGGTCCTCTTCCTCGACGAGCCGACGGTGGGCATCGACCCGGCGCTGCGCGTCCAGTTCTGGAGCCATTTCCGGGACCTGGCGGCCTCCGGCACAACCCTCCTCGTCTCCAGCCACGTCATGGACGAGGCCGATCGCTGCGACGAGCTCGTCCTGGTCCTCGCCGGCCGGGTGATCGAGCGCGGGACGTCGGCCGAGGTCCGCGCTCGGGCGGGGGCGGACAACCTCGAGGCGGCCTTCCTCGCCGTCTCGGCCGGGAACCGCGGCCGATGAGCGGCCGCCGGGTCGCCGCGATCACGCGGCGCATCCTGTCCCAGTTCCGGCGCGACCACCGCACGGTGGCGCTCCTCTTCGTGGTGCCGGTCGTGATCTCGGGACTGCTCGGATGGATCGTCACCGAGAGCCAGGCGATGGCCCCGCGGGTAACCACGGTCGTCCTTTCCCCGCAGCTCGCCGGCCGGGTGGAGGCCGCCTTCCACGCCGCCGACGCCGAGGGAGCAATCGACTACGTCTCGATGGCCGACACCGAGGACGCGGCCCGCCGGCAGCTCCGCGCCGACGAGATCGACGTCGCGCTCGTCGTGCCGGCCGGTGTCGACGCCGACATCCTCGCGGGGCGGCGGCCCAGCGTCACGATCATCACCCAGGGGATCGACCCGGCCGGGGACGGCGGGGCGGTGGTCGCCGTCCAGCGGGTGGCCGCGACCGCGGTGGGCGCGGGCGCCGCCGGTGCGGTCGCGCCAGCGTTCGAGCGCGAGACGGTCTACGGGTCGCCCGACGCGACCCAGCTCGACGCGATGGGGCCGATCATCCTGGGCTACTTCGCCTACTTCTTCGTCTTCCTCCTCACCGGCGTCAGCTTCCTGCGGGAGCGGACCGGCGGAACCCTGGAGCGGCTGCTGGCGACGCCCGTCGCGAGGACCGAGATCGTCGTCGGCTACGTTGCCGGGTTCGGCATCCTGGCCACCATCCAGGTGATCGTGCTGCTGGCGTTCTCCCTGGCCGACGTCCACGTGCCCGCACTGGGGCCGCTGCCGGAGTT
>JAZDPM010000277.1:0-2517 GCA_043797725.1 Chloroflexota bacterium | reverse complement strand
GAGCTCCGGTTCATCATGAACCTGGGCCTTGCCGTGCTGGCCGCCCTCCTCGGCGGCGCGATCGCCGCCCGGCTGCGGCAGCCGACCATCGTCGGCTACCTCGTCGCGGGGATCGCCATCGGGCCGTTCACCCCGGGGTTCGTGGGCGATCAGCAGCAGATCACCATCCTCGCCGACATCGGCATCGTGCTGCTCCTCTTCACCCTCGGCATCCAGTTCCCGCTGCGCGGGCTCGTCGCGGTCCGGGGCATCGCCGTGGGCGCAGCCCTCCTGCAGATCGCGGCCACGACGATCGTCGGCGCCGTCGCCGCCGGCCTGCTGGGATTCGACGCCCGAAGCGCCGTGGTCATCGGGGCCACCCTCGCCATCTCGTCGACGCTCGTCGTAATCAAGCTCCTCGTCGAGCGCGGCGAGCTGGAGGCGGCCCATGGGCGGGCGCTCGTCGGGTGGATGATCGTCCAGGACCTGGTCACGATCGTCGTGGTGGCCACGCTGCCTGCTCTGGCCGGCGGCGACCCGGTGGGCCCGCTCCTCCTGGCGGCCGGGCGCGTGGCGCTCTTCCTTGGCCTGGCCTACGTGGTGGGCACGCGCCTCCTCCCCGCCGCATTCCGGCTGGTGGCCCGCCTCGGCTCGTCGGAGCTCTTCCTCCTGGCGGTCATCGGCACGGCGCTGGTGGCGGCCGTGACGTCCTCCGCGGTCTTCGGGCTGGGGCTGGCCCTCGGCGCTTTCGTGGCGGGCCTCCTGATCGCGGAGTCGGAGCTGTCGTACCAGGCCGTGGCCGAGATCGTCCCGTTCCGCGACCTCTTCGCGGTCCTCTTCTTCGTGGCGGTCGGGATGCTGGTCGACCCGGCCAGCATCGCCGCCCAGGCGGGGCCGGTCCTCGTGTTCGTCGTCGTGGCCGTCGTGGCCAAGGGACTCCTGGCAATTGGCCTCGCCCGCCTGTTCGGTCTGCCGGCGCGCTCGGCCGTCCTGCTGGGGGCGACGCTGTCCCAGGTGGGCGAGTTCAGCTTCATCATCGCCGAGGAAGCGCTGGGGCTCGGGATCCTGGCCAAGGGAGCCTATGACGTCCTCCTCGGCACGGCCGTCGTCTCGATCGTCCTGACGCCCTTCGCGGTCCGCGGCGCCGACCGGCTGGTCGCCCGGCTTGAAGCCGGGCAGGCGCCTTCGGGCGACGCCGACGCCATGGACCCGGTCGGCGGCCGGGGCGGGGGCCACGCAGGGCGGGCAGCGTACGCCTCCGACGGTCGGCCCCATATCGTCGTGCTGGGAGCGGGACGGGTCGGCCTCCTCGTCACCCGCGCCGTGCGCACGCGGGGCTTCGGCTGCGTCGTGGTCGATCGCGACCGGCGCCGGCTCGAGGAGGCGACGCGGCTGGGCGCCCAGGTGGTCTACGGCGACGCGGCCAGCCGTTCGATCCTGGAGCGCGTCGGCCTCGCCGAGGCACGGCTCCTGGTGGTGGCCGTCGCGGACCCGCTGGCCGCCCGCCTGGCGGCGGAGCGGGCGCTGGCCATCAACCCACGCCTGGCGATCGCGTCCCGGGCCCGCGGGGGCCGCGATCGCGAGACGCTGCGGCGGGTCGGCGTGCGCCGGGTCGCCGACCCCGAGGTGGAGGCCGGCGTGGAGCTCGCCCGCCACGCCCTCCAGCGGATGGGCGTCTCCGGCACCGAGCTGGCTGCCATCGCGTCCGGGCTGCGGCGCTCCCAGTACGGGCCGGAGCCCGGTCCGGGCGGGCACGGCGCCGACTGACGGCGGGTCAGGCCTGCGCGGCGAAGACGACGACCCGGCACGGCGCCGACTGACGGCGGGTCAGGCCTGCGCGTCGAAGACGATGACGCGGCGGGCGCCTTCGCCCCGGCGCAGCGCCTCGAAGGCCGGGAGCAGGTCATCGAGGCCGATCCGCTCCTCGATGAGCCGGCCGACGGGCAGTCGTCCGGCGACGGCGTGGCGGGCCAGCTCCGGGAAGACCTCCGCCGGGACGGCCGAGCCGTAGTTGCTGCCGAGGAGGCGAATTCCGCGCTCGACGAAGGCGTAGACGTCGACGCCGACGCGGACGCCCTGCGGCGTCATCCCGACGAGGGTGACCGTCCCGCCCGGGCGCACGACGTCGATGGCGAGCTCGGCGGTCGCCGCGAGGCCGATCGCCTCCAGGACGTGATCCGCGCCGCCGGGCAGCAGTCGGAGGAGCGCGGCGCGGGTGGCGGGCCCGTCGCCCGCGAGGACCGCTTCCGTCGCGCCCAATGCCCGGGCCAGCTCGAGCTTGGCAGGGACCCGGTCCACGGCGACGACCCGCGCGGCGCCCGCCAGCACGGCGCCCATCACCGCCGAGAGCCCGACGCCACCCAGCCCGATCACTACGACCGTCTCGCCGGCGCGAACGCCGGCGGTGCGCGTCGCCGCCCCGACGCCGGTCGTCACCGCGCACCCGATCAGCGCGGCCTCCGCGCCCGGGAGCGCGGGATCGACGGGGATGGCCGCCTCTGCCGCAACCACCTGGTGGGTGGCCATCGTCCCGATCCC
>JAZDPM010000258.1:0-3650 GCA_043797725.1 Chloroflexota bacterium | reverse complement strand
ATGCGAAGCTGTTCACCCTCATCACCCACGCCGGACTGGTCGGGTTCATCCTCGCCGCGGCGATCACGAGCCGCTTCGGCTTCGAGACCGGGATCCTCCTGCCCGAGGGCCAGGCGCTGCCGGTCGAGAGCATCGGGTCGGCCGGTCTCGTTTCCGTCAAGAGCCTGGGCTTCACGGCGCCGCGCGATGCCGATGGCCGCTTCGTCGACTTCACGACCGACCTCGCGGTCTACCGCGACGGCCGGGAGATCGCCCGGAAGGTCATTCGGGTGAACGATCCGCTCGAGGCTGCCGGCTACACGTTCCACCAGAACTTCTTCGGGCCGGCGGTCGACCTGGCGATCCACGACGGGGCCGGGCGCGTCCTCTGGGCGGGACCGATCCCGCTCGACGAGGTGAACGCGGGGCGGCCGTACGGGCGCTTGGCGATTCCCGGGCGCGAGGAGGGCCTGGAGCTGCTGCTGGGCGAGGACGCCGACGGCGCGACCTCGCTGGCCGTGGCCGGCTACCGGATCATCGGCGAGGGCGCCGACGGGACTCCCCTCGTCGAGACCGTCTTCGTGGGCGGCACCGCCCCTGGTCGGACCTACGTCGTCGAGACGAGCGATCTTCGGATCACGTTCGAGAGGGTGTCCGCCTACTCGGGCGTGATCGTGAAGCGCGACCCCGGCGCCTCGGTCGTCTGGGCCAGCTCCGTCCTCCTGATCGTGGGGCTCTCGCTGACCTTCTACTTCCCGCGCCGCCGGACCTGGGCCCGCCTCGCGCCGTCGGGTGAGCTGCGCCTCGTCGCCCGGGCCGACCGCTCCGTCGACCTCCGCCGCGAGTTCGGGCGGCTGCTGGAGGACCTGGTCGCGCGCCGGCGCACCACCTGATCGAGCCGACGGTGCCCGCCGCGACGTTCCGGGTGCCGGTCAGGCGCGGGCCGCCGGGTCCCCGTCACGCGCGGGCCGTCAGGCGCGGGCCGGCAGGCTCGCCGCCGCGACTGCCTGGCCGTGGCGCTTGGCGTGCTCCGACGGGGTGTGCACCGTCATCGCCTCGGCGACCGCTGGGTCCTCGGCCCGGAGCACCGCCCGGGCGCGGTCGATGACCACGTCGCCGCCGGCGCCCGTCATGACGCGGCCCAGCAGGAGCAGGTGCTCGACGTCATAGAGCTCGCGGTAGTCCAGGAGTGCGTACCCGAGGTAGGTGCCGATCGTGGCGTAGACCGCCGCCGCGCGCGGGTCGCCGGCCGCCATCCGCTCCTGGAGGTGGACGAGCCGCTGCGGCAGCGGGGCGTCGACGTCGACCTCGATCCCGGCGGGTCCCAGCAGGCGCCCGACCGCCTGCTGGGAGAAGTACTGGACGCCGCAGCCGCGGTCGCCGGACCATTCGTCCACCGGGGCGTCGGGGGCGTCGTCGACGGGCGCGAAGGCCAGCTCGTCGAGCCACGTCGTGAGCGTCCGCTCGCGAGTCACGTAGCCCGCGGCCTGGCTGGAGCCGAGGGCGATCCCCAGGAAGGCGCCGGCGCCCGCCATCATCGACCCGGCCAGCGCCGTCACCTCGCCGTCGTTGACGACGACGAACGGGACCCCTCCCCAGGCCCGGCGGAGGTCGTCGAAGAGGCCCCGGACGCGAGCCTCGAAGCGGTCCCGCGGCACGGATCGGAAGAGGGATGCGACCCGGACCTGGTTGTCCACGTACGCTCCCGCCGCGCTGCCGCCGATGGCGTCGACCCGGGGCAGGTGTGCCGCGGCGCGACGGAGCGAGTCGTTGATCCCGTCGTAATGCCACTGCGGGTCGGCGTGGTTGGCCGGGTCCCAGGCCACCTCCTCGCTGAAGACGACCTCCCCGTCGATCACCGCCGCCACCTTCCGGTCGCTGGCCCCGAGGTCGAAGCCGATGCGACACCCGTCGAGGTGGCCACCGACCGCGGCGGTCGACCCGCTGGAGGCCGGGATCTCCGCGGCGGGCGTCCGCACCAGCTCCAGGGGCCGGAGGTAGATCTCGGCGGCAATCCGCGCGTCGAAGACCCCTGTGGAGTCCTCGACGTAGTGGCGCCGCAGGGACGCGACGAGGCCGTCCGGGCCGTCGACGTGGACGCGATTCCCGCCGCGAGCCCAGAGCAGCGTCTTGAGGAGACGCTCCGCGTGGTGGTGACTGAGCGGGGCCTCGGCGTGACCGTCGGGCCAGGCGACCGTCTCGGCCCGGCTGACGGTCCCGCCGGGCTGCTCCACGGCGAGGGTCACCGGCAGCCCGGCCCCGGAGGCGCGGACGCGCCGCTCCAGGGCGCGCCGGACCAGCCCGGCCGGGCGGAACGACGGGTCGAGCGGCGGCGGGAGGCGAATCGCCGAGGTGCCGGGGGCGCCGGGCCGGGCTTCGGTCACGGCGACGATTCTCGCACGGCGGCGCTGCCGGCGGGCGCCCGGCGAGGCGATCGACCCGGGGTCACCCGGCCCAACCGGCGGGAATCGGCAGACGCGGGGCGTTCGACGCTGCAGAATCCCACCTATGGCGACTCTCCGCGACTTGCTCGGCACGCTCCTGCCGGCCGCCGCCGCGGTCGTCCCGATCCCCGACGCGGCGGCCGCACGCGAGATCGCCTGGGTGCGCGTCCTGCGCGCGCGCGTGCCGGCCCTCGACGCGCTGGAGGACGGCGACGTCGTCATCGCCTCGGCGGCCGTCTGCGGCGCCGTGGCGGGGTCGCCCGAGGACGCCGCCGCGCTCGCCGACGCGCTCGCCGGTCGGGCCGCCGCCCTGCTGGTGACCGGGGCTGACGCCGAGGGGAGCTCCGCGGCCCTGGTTGGAGCGTCCGGCGCGCGCGCGGTCCCGGTCCTGCGGCTCCCCGACGCCGATGCCGCTGCCCTGGAGCGGAGCGTCATCGCCTGGCTCGTCAACCGGCGGGCGGCACTCGAGGAGCAGGCCGCGGCCCTGGAGCGACGGCTGGAGGCATTGGCCCTCGCGGGCGCCGACCTGGCGGCGCTCGTGGCTGCCTTCGGCGCGTTCCTGGGGCGGGCGGCAGTCCTGGAGGGGCGACGCGGCGACGCGCTCGCCGTCCACGCGCCGGCCGAGATCCCCGCGGCGGCCGCAGCCGCCGGCCGCTTCCTGGCGGTGGGCGCCGGTGTCACCCTCCGGGTCGCGCTCCCGCTGGTGCCGGCGGACCCGTCCCACCGCCCCGAGCTGGTCCGCTACGGCGAGCCCGCGCTTCGGGGCTCGCTTCTCCTCCTCGGCGACGGCCCGGTCGGTGACCTGGAGCGCACGGTGACCGAGCGCGCCGCCGCCCTGCTGGCCCTGGAGCTGTCGCGCGACGCCGCCGTCCAGCGGGCCCGGGAGACGGCCCGCCGCTCCGAGGCGCTCCCGGCCGACGGGCCGCCGTGGGTCGTCCTCGTCGCCCGCCAGGCCCGCCGCGAGGACGTGGAAGAGGCGGAGCAGCGCGAGGCGTTCCGGGCGGAGCTCCGCATGCTGGCGCCAAACCGGCGGCTGACCCTGCGCGGCGATTCCGAGAGCCTCGAGTTCCGCCTTGTCGCCGTGGCCGGCGCGGACGATCCGCGGGGGCTCGCGATCGCCGGGCGGGTGGCCGACTTCCTCCGCCGCTGCGTCGCGGTCTCGCGTCCCTTCGCCGACGCCGGCGGACGGCCCGCAGCCGAGGCCGACGCCCGGGCCACCCTGGAGGC
>JAZDPM010000240.1:0-2742 GCA_043797725.1 Chloroflexota bacterium | reverse complement strand
CGGGGTAAAGGGGCCATGCGACGGCTGCCCTGTCGTCCGCGTGACAGGCTCGGTGTCCTCAGGCGCCGACCGGGATCAGGGCCGCTGTACGGGCCGCATGGGGAAGACGCCGATCACGATCGGGCTCGTCGGATCGAGCAGGAGCTCGTAGCCGACGTCGCCCTGGCGGAGCAGCTCGCCGAGCAGCCCCGTCTCGCGCTCGGGGAGCCCGACGAAGATCCGGTGGCCATTGACCTGCACGCCGGAGACATCGTCGTCGTCGCCGTTGAGCCCGAATCGACGGCGCAGCTCGTGGAGCGGCACGTACGGACGGCTCTTGATGAAGCGGCGCAGCTGGGCCTGGGTGCAGGGCAACGGGGTCTCGGGCGCAGCACCGTCGGAAGCGGCAGGGGGCACAAGGGCGGCGCCAGGCACGGGCGGGCCGGGGGGAGACTCTTGCTGGGCCTGCGGCTCCAGCTCCTGGTCGCTCATCGAGACAGCTCCGCGGCCCGGGGCCGCGCATGACGGACGGTGAGGGTCGGTCGGCACGGGGCCGGCCGGTCCCGATCATACCGCCGGTGACGGACCAGCGCCGCCAGCCGGTCTGCGGTGGTCGGCCGGGCGACGTGGGAAGGCCGCCTCCCGGGTGGGCGGCGGCCGATTCGGAGCGCGGTTCGAAGCGCGGGGGGCTCGCGGCGTCAGGCGCGGCGCCAGGCGCGGCGTCAGGCGCGATCGTGACCCGGGGACAGCCTGGGGGCGAGTCGCACGTGAAGGTGGCGAAGGCGCGTCAGGAGCGCGGCGCCCGAGTGGATGGCCGATCGGAGCTCGTCGGCCAGCCAGTGCGTGCGCGTGATGCCGGCGCGGGCCTCTGCGGCCAGCCGGCGCGACTGCATCTCGATCATCCGGTCGGCGACACGGCCCGGGACCTGGAGTGGCGTGCTCTGGTCGAACATCGGAATCCCCCTTCGCGCTCCGGATCCTCGTGTGTTCCGCTCCCGGAGACAGGGAGATCGTGCGCCGTCACGTGTCCCGAGCGGTAGCGGCTCGGCGACCGCCGGGGCGGCGTTCGCACGGCAGGCGCCCGGACGCGCAGGCGCCCGTTCGGGTGTCGCGGTCCGGACAGCCGACCGCCGCCCGACAGCCGACCGCCGCCGGACGGGCGGCCGCGCGCCTCGGTCGGGCGACCGCGCGCCCCTCCCGATCAGCCGGTGACCACCAGCAGGTCGCGCGGGGCCTCGTTGAGGACGATGGGCCCGTCCTCGCCGCACACGACGATGTCCTCGATCCGGGCCCCGTAGCGGCCCTCCAGGTAGATCCCCGGTTCGACGCTGAAGGCCATGCCGGGCTCCAGCACCTCGCCGTTGCCGGCGACGATGTACGGGTCCTCGTGCCCCTCGAGGCCGATGCCGTGGCCGGTCCGGTGGATGAAATGCGCCCCGTGGTGGGCCGCCGAGATGATCTCCCGGGCCACGAGGTCTATCCGCTCGCAGGCGACGCCCGGCCGGACGGCGTGCCTCGCCTCTGCCTGGGCCGCCCGCAGGACGGCGTAGAGGCGGAGAAACTCGTCGTCGGGGCCGTGGGCGGCGTCGCCGCCGGTCACCCAGATCGTGCGCGTGATGTCGCTGTGGTACCCGCCCAGCGGGCCCCCGATGTCGAGCACAATCGGCTCACCCGGGCAGATCACGCGCTCCGACGCCTCGTGATGCGGGGAGGCGGAGTTGGGCCCCGAGCCGACGATCGCGAACTCGGCGCTGTCGTGCCCCGCGGCGATGAGCCGGTCCCGGACCTCGCGGGCGACGTCGGCCTCCGTCCGCCCGACCAGCCGGCCGTGGGCAATCTCGTGGATCACCGTGTCGGCGGCCTGCGCGGCGAGGCGGAGGAGGGCAACCTCGTCGGCGTCCTTGACGATCCGCAGGTCGCGCAGGACGAGGGAGGCCGGCTCGAAGGCGGCCGCCGGGAGGGCCGCCTGGAAGCGCAGCAGGTGGAGCGCCCAGAGCCGGTCGGAGACGCCGAGCCGGCCCACGACGCGCGGGAGCACGTGGCGCACCAGCGCCACCGGGTCCTCGATCTCCTCCCACGTGGCGATCGCCAAGTGGCCGCCCGCCGCGGCCGGGCACTTCCAGGCGGGCGTTGCCTCCAGCCGCGGCACGACGAGCGTGACGGGCCCCTCCGCGGGGATCACGAGCATCGTCAGGCGCTCCAGCGGCATCGCACCGTACCCGGCGAGATAGACGAGGTCGGGGCCGACGCCGACGAGCAGCGCGTCGAGGCGACGCGCACGGGCGCCGGCCTGGGCACGGGCGATCCGGTCCGCGAAGCGAGCCGCGGGAATGGCCGGTCGGTCGGTCGGCGCGGGGGCGCCGGATGGCGCTCCGCTCATTCGATCGTCCAGGTCTCGCCTGAGCGGAGGAGGCTCAACAGGTCGCCCTCGCCGTGGCGGGTCACGGCCTCGGCGACCTGCGCCTCGATGAGCTCGACGAGCGTCGGCCGCGGCACGTTCCGGATCACGCCAACCGGCACCGGGAACTTCGGGTAGTAGATGCGGGCCAGCATGTTATGGATCGTCGGGTCGTCGCTGGTCTCGTCGTGGACCAGGACGTCGGCCTCGGTGATGCCGTCCTCGCCGATGTGCACGATCTCCGGGCGCAGGCCGTTCAGGCGGAGTCCCATGTCGCGGTTCTTGCCGAAGATCATTGGCTGGCCCTGCTCGAGGAAGAGCATCCGGTCGTCGCGGACCTCGCGGTCGGTGAAGCCCCGGTGGGC